>JBJTQD010000684.1:0-17901 GCA_046075445.1 Planctomycetota bacterium | reverse complement strand
GGCGGTTGAGCGGCTGCGAGGTTTGCGGCCGGGCTTGGCGGAGCGAGCTTTGCCGGGAAGTGAGGAATGGGAGATCGCGGTCGATATCGTCGACTGGCTGCCGGAACTCGCCGCGGAGTCGGAATTGAATGTGCGTGAATGGAATCGGGTCGAGAGCAATGCCAGCGAGTTGCGGCTGCTACTGCAGGCTCGCGAGAGGGATGCAGCGAGTTGGGATCGATTCGACATCGCACTCGAGAAGTTGAGTGAGTCGGTTGCCGACTATCGAGCCGCCGAGGCGCGATTCATGCGGCCGATGATGGATGCAGAGACCGTGACAGCTCCGGAGGGGGAATAAGATGGATTGGCAGATGCTCTGGGGGGCGACCGTCCTGCGGCTTGGTCAAGTCATCATGCAAGCCGCTCCAACCTTTTTGATCGGAGTCGCCGTTGCGGCCGTGATGCGGCAAATGATGGGCCCGGCAATGGTCCGCGACTGGTTTGGTGGAAAGGGTTGGGGCGCCATCTTTCGAGCTTGGCTGGCGGGTATGCTCTTGCCTGTCTGCGCGTTCGGAACGATTCCGATCATGCGCGAGATGCGCCGCTGCGGCATCAGCGGCGGCAGCATTCTTGCTTTTGGTTTGACGGCGCCCTTGTTTAATCCCGCCTCAGTGCTCTACGGACTGACGCTTTCCAGCCCAGTCGTGATTCTGACGTTCACACTTTGTTCGCTGCTGATCGTCACCGTGATAGGAATGAGCTGGGATCGGATGTTTGGCGTCGAGGCGCTGCCGGTGGCGGAACAGTCGCTACCGCAGCCCGGGCTGCGGCGAATCGTGGCCGTGATTCTGAATATCTTTCGTGAGACGTTTGGTCCGAGTCTGGTTTATCTGCTGATTGGAGCCTGCGGCGTTGTCGGTTTGAGTTTACTGCTGCCTCACGCCAGCCTGCAGAGTTCGGCTGAGTCCAGCGACCGCTGGGCGCCGCTGTTCATGATTCTCGTCGCTATCCCAGTATTCTTGACCCCGATTGGGGCAATCGTGCAGGTCGCTTCGATGTTTGAACATGCCAATAGTGTGGGCGCGGCCTTTGGATTGCTGGTGGTCGGGGCTGGGCTGAATTTGGGAACGCTCGCTTGGCTTGTCGGTCAGTATGGCCTGCGTAAAGTTCTGGTTTGGCTCGCTTTGTTTATTGGCTGCGTGGCGGCGTTGGCTTATGCGGTCGACCGTCCGCTGCTGCCAGTGGGGATCGACTCGGTCGGTCACACGCACGCCTTTGATTCGTTCTGTTACCCATTCGTCGATCGTGAATCGGCCGGCATGCAACGGGTTTTCAGCCAGCTGGAGCGGGATCTGATGCCGCATGAGTTGGTCGGGCTGGTTGGCTTGGCAATTTGCATACTTGGCGGAATCGGGTTGCGAGGCTTGGACCGTAGCGGCCGCTGTGAGCAGTGGTGTGCTGCCATGCAGGGCGAGCAAAAGCGATTTGATCGCGAAGTACCGCCGCGAGTCCTGGCCGGCGTCAGTTTGCTTGGCCTCTTCGGGTTGAGCTTGGTCGGTTGCTACCTGTATTACCCCGAGCCCAAAGAGGTGCTCAACGAAATTCGAGAGGTCAATATTCGGATCGGTTCAGCTGCCGTATCGGGAGATTGGGACACGATCGACTATTGGATCCCGGTGAACGAGGACTGGGCGCACAAGCTGACGGTTGCCGGTTACCTGCGTTGGCAACCACCGACTCGCTTTCAAGAGATGCAGAAGAAGATTTTTCTGGACAAGCTGGAGCGGCTGGAGCATGCGGCCGAGGACCGCGATTCGGAGACGGCTCGCCGGCTGGGGCTGGAACTGCAGACAGCGTTTCGGCGTCTGAAAGAATCTTATCTCAAGGAAATCAAAGGGAACCGCTGACGATTGTGACGGTAAAAGCGATTGAATTTGATTACCCAGTTTGGGTTCGGCCCTATATTTTTGGAGACAATCAAACGGAATCAATGCTAACGGTGAGCTGACTAACTGGAGATTCAGTGAGACTAGAAGAAATGAAACGTAAATCGGGATTCACGCTAATTGAGTTGCTGGTGGTGATTGCCATCATCGGGCTGCTGGTGGGAATGTTGATGCCGGCGGTGCAGTCGGTCCGTGCTGCTGCCCGGCGAACCGAGTGCCTTAATCGGCTGCGGCAAGTCGGTTTGGCGACGATGTCCTTCCATGAAGCGAATCAGGCTTTTCCCCCAGCGAGGTTTTCGGCTCTGCCAGGATCACCTCAAGAGCCGGGAATGGACCCGGTCAGCTATGCTTCTTGGTTTGTCCGCATCATGCCTTACGTCGAGGAAACGAATCTTTACGAGCAGTGGGATTTGAGAAAGACGTTCGAAGACCAGGTTCCCGCCGCGACAAGCACGCCGCTGGGGATTTTTCTCTGCCCCGAGCGTCGCAGTGCGGAGCAGGCGGTGAGTGAGCCCGTGACGATTGCCACGCGGTTGCCATGCGGATGCAATGGGCCGGGTGTGACAATCCCTGGTGGAGCCTTGGGCGACTACGCAGGTAATCTGGGCGACCTCTCTCCGGGAGCGACCGGTTCAGCGAATGACTTTTATCAGCCCGGAAAAGGGACAGGAGTGTTGATTACCAGTCGTGCGGCAGTTGATCAGAGCGGTCAACCGACTCGCTGGATTGATCGGATCACCATGGCCTCCATTTCCGATGGTTCGAGCAACACGGTGCTGGCGGGAGAAGCGCACAAGCCAGTCGACGAAATGCGCCAGCCTCCGATGGACTCGCCGATTTACTCTGGTTTGGAAATTGCCTCCATTTGTCGAATCGGTGGCCCCGGCGTTCCGCTGGTCCGAAACAAATACGATTCCAGCGCCTCGGTGGTTTTTCAGTGGGGCAGTTGGCACGCGCAGACTTCTAACTTTGTCATGGCTGACGGAAGCACGCATTCGGTCAACAACTTTATCAATACGGCGACTTTGGGACGAATCTGCAATCGCAAGGATGGTGAAGTCTTCAATCAGGCAGAGGCCTTTTAGGCACGGCTTCGTCGGGCCGGACCGTTCAATTTCTTTTTTCACCGATCCACCCTGCTGATGCTGAGTGAAGCTCGATGTCGATTCTGCGAAATTTATTTTGTCTGCTGTGTGGTAGTCTGCTGCTGCTTGCTGCAGGTTGCGGAGACGGATTTCCCAAGCGATATCCTGTCAGCGGCAGCGTAAAGTTCGCTGATGGCTCTCCGGTTAAGACCGGCACAATTGAACTCGGCGGGAACGGCAGTCGCTGGACCGCTAGTGGTGAGATTCAGCGCGATGGCAGTTTTTCTTTGACGACTGTCAAAAAAGGCGATGGAGTTGTACCGGGCGAATACAAAGTCGTCATTCGCCAGATGGTGCTTGCCTACTTGCCAGCCCAAGGTGGGCACGACCACGGCAAGCTTGTTTCGGATCACTATCGTGACTACAAGACGACGGATCTAAAGGTAACGATCAGCGCGGGTGCAAATTCTCCGCTGGCGATCGTGGTCAAGTGACACCGCGATGAATCACGAGACGACCAGCATTTCTTACCGCCTTTTTTGCAGGAATTCTCGGGGATGAGTCCCCGCCAAATTCGCTCAATGAGCGAGAATCTACCTGATTGATAACGCCCCAGCGTTTTTCAATTACGATGGAAACCCTCAGCAATTGGTTTTCATCTGGAGACGCGGTGATGTCGCGAGTCGTTTTTCGAGCTTGGATCGTCTGGACGTTGGGTTGGGTTGCGCTAGGGCTGGGGACGAGTTTGGCTCAAGCCCAGCCTGCCGGTCCGGCGGATGAGTTCCTGAGTGGATTCAACTATCGCTTACTTGGTCCGTTTCGTGGCGGTCGCTCGGGTGCAGTGGAAGGCGTCCGTGGCCAGCCGATGACTTTCTACATGGGATCGACCGGCGGCGGTGTCTGGCGGACCGATGATGGCGGGACGACTTGGCGCTGCGTCAGCGACGGTTTCTTTGGCGGCTCGATCGGAGCGGTCGCGGTTGCTCCTTCCGATTCAAACATTGTCTACGTCGGCGGAGGTGAAGTCACCGTTCGCGGCAACGTCTCCAGCGGCCAAGGGATGTGGAAATCGATTGACGGCGGCAAGAGCTGGAAATCGATTGGGCTGGAGGACTCGCGGCACATTCCCCGAATTCGGATCCACCCACAGGACCCCAACCTCGTCTACGCTGCGGCACTTGGGCATCTGTATGGACCCAATCGCGAACGCGGCGTGTTCCGCTCGCGCGACGGCGGAAAGACATGGGAAAAAATCCTCTATGTCAACGACGAAGTTGGCGCGTGTGATTTGATTCTCGACCCGAACAATCCACGCGTGATTTATGCGTCGACTTGGCGCGTCCTGCGTACGCCGTACAGTCTGGAGAGCGGTGGACCGGGCTCTGGTTTGTGGAAGAGTTCCGATGGGGGCGATACTTGGGAAGAGATCACGAGACGTCCCGGTTTGCCCGGCGGAACCGTCGGGATTATCGGCGTCACGGTTTCCCCCGTCGACTCAAATCGGCTCTGGGCAATCATCGAAGCAGAGGACGGCGGACTGTTCCGCAGCGATGACGCTGGGCAAAACTGGCGGCGGATCAATGACGACCGAAACCTTCGTCAGCGGGCCTGGTATTACAGCCGGGTTTACGCTGGCCCCAAGAACAAAGATGAAGTCTATGTAGTCAACGTCGAGTTCTGGCGCTCGGAAGATGGCGGAGCGAAGTTCAGCCAAATCGGTACGCCTCACGGCGATCATCACGATCTCTGGATCGATCCAGATGATGCCAACCGGATGGTCATTGCTGATGACGGCGGCGCGCAGGTTTCGTTCAATCGCGGCGCGACGTTTTCGACTTACCAGAACCAGCCAACCGCGCAGTTCTATCGCGTGGTAACTGACAACCATTTTCCGTATCGAATTTACGGTGCCCAGCAAGACAACTCGACGGTGCGGATTCTGCACCGAACCGGCGGTTATCTGGATGAAAAAAGTTGGGAATCGACCGCGGGCGGCGAGAGCGGGCATATTGCTCCTGACCCGCGCAATCCCGAAATCGTTTACGGCGGTTCTTACGGTGGTTACCTGACCCGGATTAACCACAAGACGGGTGAAAATCGCACGATTACGGTTTGGCCTGACAATCCGATGGGTTACGGAGCAAGGGACATTCGGTTCCGCTTTCAGTGGAACTTCCCGATCCTCTTCTCGCGCCACGATCCGCAGGTTCTCTACGCGGCTGGCAATGCCCTGTTTAAGACGACTGATGAAGGGCAGAGTTGGCAGCAGATCAGCGGCGATTTGACCCGCAACGATCCGGCCAAGATGGGCCCCTCGGGTGGCCCAATCACCAAGGACAACACGGGCGTCGAATATTACTGCACCATTTTTGCGGTCGCCGAATCGGCGATGGAACAAGGCGTTATTTGGGCCGGTAGCGACGACGGGTTGTTGCATGTGACTCAAGACGCCGGGGCGACGTGGAAGAACGTCACGCCGCCAGACCTGCCGAGTTGGTCGCAAATCAACAGCATCGAAGCGCATCCTTTTGAGCCGGGTGGGCTGTATGTCGCAGCGACCTGTTACAAGTCGGATGATTTCCGACCCTATCTCTTCCGCACGACTGATTACGGCAAGACATGGACCAAGATCGTCAACGGGATCGGCCGGGAAGATTTCACACGCGTCGTTCGCGCCGATACGGTGCGCCGCGTCTTGCTCTTTGCCGGAACTGAAAACGGGATGTATCTCTCGCACGACGACGGTAATAGTTGGCGGAAGTTTCAGAATAACTTGCCGATCGTTCCGATCACGGACCTGACCATCAAGGACGGCGATTTGATCGTCGCGACACAAGGCCGATCGTTTTGGAGCCTCGACGATTTGACGCTGATGCGGAACTGGGATCCAGCTTGGTTCGATGGCAAACCGCACTTGCTCGCGTCGCGTCCTGTGTACCGAATTGAGAGTGGAACGGGACAGCCAAGTTCGACAGTCGGTGCAAGTCCGCGCACCGAAGCGGTCGTCCGGTTCACGCTGGGTGAGTTGCCAAAAGAGAATCCGCCTAAGGTTTCGTTGGTCCTGACCGATTACGCCGGGCGAACGGTCGACACATACAGCACCCAGCCAGCCGCTGGCGAGAAGTCGCTTGGCGTCAAGCCGGGGCTTAACACGTTTACCTGGAACCTGCGTTACGAAGGATCTGAGACGTTTGATGGACTGATTCTTTGGGGTGGCGGCACACAAGGTCCGCTCGTCGCGCCGGGAATTTACAAAACGAAATTGACTGTCGGAGATCAGGTCCAAGAGGGTGAATTCGAACTCGTGAAAGACCCACGCAGTTCTGCCACCGTCGAAGACATTCGCGCCCAGTTTGATTTTCTGCTCGGGGTGCGCGATAAGTTGACCGAGACTCACCGCGCCATCAAGCGACTGCGTGACATTCGCGGTCAGCTCGAGGTTCTGCGAGGACGAGTTGCGGGCGTCGAGAAGTACAAGCCGCTGATCGACTCGATCGACCGGATCGTTTCCGGAGTGAATGAAGTCGAACAGGAGCTGTACCAAACGAAGAACCGCAGTGGACAGGATCCACTCAATTATCCGATCAAGCTGAACAATCGCTTGTCGGCATTGGTTGGGGTGGTCGGAAACGGTGACAACCGTCCGACAGAGCAGTCGGTCGCGGTGCGGAACGAGGTCACGGGGCTGATCGATGTGCAGCTGAAAAAGCTGGACGACCTGTTGGGGCCGCAATTGGAGGCGCTGAATAAGTCGATTCGGGAGCTTGAAGTTCCGGCAATTTTCCCGGGTGCCAAGTAACTTGGGGGGAGATGGGAAAGTCGCTTTAACCGTGCGAAACCCCCGAGAGTGGGGCCTGGGCGGAGTTCTGTTCCGCAGGCTGACTGTTCAAACTCGACTTTTTGTGCGTTTGTCGGTGGTTACCCTGAACTGGAAAAAGGGATTTGTCCGAGTTTGCCCCAAGGGTTACAATCTCGAGGGAGTTTCGGCGACCGAGTGGGGGCAGCGAGCAGGGAGTGGTTCCTGACTCTGCTGCACGTCTTGATCGAACGAAGCAGCTGGTCGCTTTCTTGAGTCCGCAGTTTCTCTTCTTCGGAATCGACTCTTGGGTTGCTATATAACCCGAGAACGTGCTCCTTTGAACGCCTGTTTGGCTCTTTCGGTTCAGTACCGAAAAATTGGAACGATGGCCAAATCCGATTCCGCTCATTCGACGCCGCTCAATCGAGACCGGGTCAGGGGTTGGAACCGGCAAACAGCGTCTGGGGCTAACCGAGCGCGGCGATGACAAACGCGTCGGTTGGACAACCCTAAAGCACGAACATACACGAACACACAATACCTACCAGCTTCGGTCGGTTGTGAATGGAAGAACGGTCGCCAGTGGCGACGGCGTCCAGACACGGCTCCCGCGAGAGTCTGGTTTTGAGCAATGAGTTGGGGAACATCCATGAAATTTTGTAATTTTGTTAAGTCCGAGTCGATCAAAGTTGACCTCGATGCCACTTCGAAAGAGGGCGTGATTCGAGAATTGGTCAACGCGTTGATCTCTTCGGGCATGCTTACGGCTGAGCAAGAAGAGCCGATCGTTCAGGCGATTATGAAACGAGAAGAGTTGGGCAGCACGGGCATCGGTCGGGGAATCGCGGTTCCTCACACCAAGCATGCCAGTGTTTCGCAACCCGTTGGCACTGTCGGCATCAGCCGAGGTGGCGTCGACTTTCAAAGCTTGGACGGCGAGAAGGTTCAACTGTTCTTTCTGTTGATATCACCGCCGGATCGACCCGGCGACCATCTGCGGGCATTGGAAAACATTTCCAAGCAGCTCCAGGACGACACGTTCTGCCGATTCTTGAAGCAATCCAAGACGGCGAATGATGTGCGTCAAATTCTGGAAGAAGCTGACAATAACCAGTTTGTTTCCTAGAAAATCAGCGGATTGCCACCTGCACATTCGATGACAGAAGAAAAACAGTCGGCTACGATCACGATCATCAATCCCCAAGGGTTGCACATGCGCCCTGCCTACCTGTTTGCCGAAACGGCTTCCAGGTTTTCCAGCCGGATTGAGGTGGTCAAGGATGATATGCGAATCGACGGGAAAAGCGTCCTGTCGATTTTGACCTTGGGCGCGACTCAAGGGACCCAGGTTGCCGTTGAGGCATTTGGTCCCGACGCCCAGGCTGCAGTGTCCCAGCTAGTGCAGCTGGTCACTTCCGGATTCCCGGATGAATCGGGAAAGACCGAAGCGGAAGCATCGCATTTCTAACTGCTGTTATTGTTGCGAAGAACGGATTACAGGGCAGGCAATTCGCGTCACACTGTCGGGCTGGATGGCCCACAAGCGAGACGAGCGATGTACTGCGAGCGGAAAATCCCGAATAGCACGACCGAGGGCTCGAACAGCCCCAATCGGCCGGGAGTTTTGCGTGCGGCAGTCGATTGGAATTCAGCATTGGCGATGCAGGACAGCAGGGCGGTTTCGATCCCCCAGCCAAAGCCGCGCGCTGGCGTGACTCAAGACCGCAAGCAGGAGACGAAGGGACCTGCTCGGTCAATGTCCTCCCAGCCCGCGACAAGGTCCGCACTCAGGGCAACTCTCATGCTTCGGTCAGCTGCCGATGCGAGGTTGCCGGTCGCCGACTGCCGGGTGGAAGCCGAACCGCTTCCCCAAAGCTCGCGAAACAGTCAACGCCATCCAGTCTGTTCACCCGGATCAAGGAAGCCTTATGCCGCCGCTCTTCGCGGTGGAGACAAGCGAACAGACACTTATGAAAAGAGAAATGTTGATCAATGCGGCTCAGTCAGAAGAGATCCGCATCGCGATCGTTGAAGATGGAAGATTGGAAGAGCTCTATATCGAGCGAGCCAGTCAGGACAACTATGTAGGAAATATCTACAAAGGGAAAATCGTCAATCTGGAGCCGGCAATTCAGGCGGCTTTTGTTGACTTCGGTGTCGGACGCAATGGCTTCCTGCACATCAGTGACGTCGAGCCACAGTACTATCGCCAAGCGGGAATCGACCCCGAAGAGTTGGCTGAGCAAGAAGAAGAGGCGCGACGGAACCAGCCGCGAAATCGTCGCCGCGGTCCCGATTTTGGTGGCTTTCGCCCGCGAGTCAAACCGCCCATTCAAGATGTTTTCCAACGCGGCGACGAAGTCCTGGTCCAAGTAATCAAGGAAGGGATCGGCAACAAAGGACCGACCCTCTCAACTTACATCAGCATCACAGGCCGCTACGTCGTCCTGATGCCGGCTCTTGGCCGCGTTGGCGTCTCGCGGAAGATCGAAGACGAAGGCGAGCGCCGAAAGCTGAAAGATTACCTGTTCGAGCTCAAGCCACCCAAGGGTTTGGGTTTCATTGTTCGCACGGCAGGCGCCGGACGAAGTCGCCGCGAACTCTCGCGCGATTTGGCATATTTGCTGCGACTTTGGAAAGCGATCGCCAAACGGACCAAGAGCACGAGCGGCCCGGTCGACGTGTTCGAGGAGAGCGACATCATCATCCGCACGATTCGCGACATCGTCACTTCGGACATTGACTCGATCATTGTCGATGGTGAAGAGGCCTACAATCGCGCCAAGGAGTTCCTCAAGCTCGTGATGCCGCGGCAGGTGAATTGCCTGCAGCTTTACCAAGGCAAAGACCCGCTGTTCCACAAGTACAAGCTGGAAGAGGAAATCGCCAAGATTCACCGCCGGGAAGTTACGCTGCCTGAGGGCGGCTCGATCGTGATTGATCAAACCGAGGCACTCGTAGCAATCGATGTCAACAGCGGCAACTTCCGCGCTGACGATTCGGCTGAAGAGAATGCTTACCGGTTGAACCTCGCTGCTGCCCGCGAGATTTCTCGGCAACTGCGGTTGCGGGACTTGGGCGGCGTGATCGTCAATGACTTTATCGACATGCGAAAAGAGCGTCATCGCCGCGTCGTGGAGCATGCCTTGCGCGACGCGATGAAACGCGACCGCGCTCGAACCAAGATTTTGCGGACCAGCCCATTTGGTTTGATTGAAATGACTCGCCAGCGGATTCGCCCGAGTCTGAAAAAGAGCAGTTACCACGATTGCCCCTGCTGCGGCGGGCGTGGCGTGGTGAAGTCCGAAGAGACCATGGCTCTGGATGTGATTCGCATGCTGATGCTTGCGACCCAGCAGCCGCGCTGCAAAGTCGCCACACTGCGCGTGCACGAAAAGGTCGCTTCGTATCTGAATAACCAGAAACGCAAGGAAATCGGCACGCTGGAAAGCGACGGCAAGATCCGAATCGAGATTCGCGGCAGCGAAAACGTCTTCCCCGAGCATCTCGAGTTGGAGTGCCGCGACGAATTTGGTAACGAGATTCGATTGCCGAAATCTTAAGCTGATAATCTCGGCTGACTCGAAAAAACCCCCGCCCATCAGCGGCGGGGGCGGTCGTTAAGCGATGGTCTCTAATCGCTCTTAGGCTCTCAAGGCCACTTTTCTCGTCCTCCGAGGCTTGCTTCGGCCCTCCCTCTCGCCGTAAATGGCTTGAAACCAATCGCCAGTTGTTGGTTGTCGACAATTGCAGGTCGATTGGGGATAATTTTTCGGTGGAATATGGCACGCGACTGCGGTTCAACCCGAGTGGTCGCCATCGGTCCTCAAAAGGTTCGGTTAGGGGCCCCGAGACCGAAGTAAAAAGTCCCGATTTCTATCCCTGTTGCATTGCCGGAAGATATCTTCATGTCAACGACCGTCACGGAAATTGAGAGCCAAATCAAGGCCGCCCAAGACCAACTCGACCAGCATACATACGAGACCGTGCAGTGGCACTTTCACCCCTCCACAGGCTGCCCGTTCTGGTTGGAGAAGAAGCGGGAGCTGAAATTTGATCCGCTGAAAGAGGTCAACTGCTTTGCCGACCTCGAAAAGTTTCCCGCGTTCGAAGACGAATGGTTGCGCGGCGGACCGGTTGAACGCTGGCGTCCCAAGGCGTACGAGGGAAAGCCGACCTACGTGTTTGAAACCGGCGGCACGACCGGGATCCCGAAGAGCCGCGTGGTGATTGAAGACCACTGGATCGATTACGAATTGTTCAGCGACACGCTGCCGGACCATTACTTCCCCAAGAACTCAAACTGGCTGATGCTCGGACCGAGCGGACCCCGGCGTCTGCGATTGGCAGTCGAGCATCTCTGTCAGCATCGGGGCGGAATTTGCTTCTGCATCGACCTCGACCCGCGGTGGGTGATCAAGCTGATCAAAAAGGGTTGGATGGAGCACTTGGAAGCCTACAAGGCTCACTGCATCGACCAAGCGATCACGATTCTTACGGCTGGTCACAGCATCAAGTGCATGTTCGCGACGCCGAAGTTGCTCGATGCGCTCTGCCTTGAACTGGAGAATCGCGGCACGAGTCTGCGAGAACTGGGCGTGACCGGGATTTTTTCAGGTGGCACGGAGTTCACTCCGCAGTGGACTCGCTACTGCGTTGAAGAGTTGCTCGGTGGAGCACCTGAGAAGAGTGGCATCTACATGACGCCGACCTATGGCAACACTCTGATGGGGTTGGCCTGCAGCAAGCCAGTCACGGCCGCCGACAAGTACAAGATTTCGTATTACGCTCCCCAGCCCCGCGCGGTCGCTCAGGTTGTCGACTTCAACGACTACTCGCGAGTCGTCGGCTACGGCGAAACGGGGCGGGTGAAGCTGACGACGCTGACCAAAGAGTTTTTTGTGCCAGGCTTTATGGAGCGGGACGAAGGCGAGCGCGAGATGCCTTTCGACAAATACCCGTGGGATGGAGTCAGTGGTGTGCGGCCGTTCCATGAACTCGCTTCCTCAACGACGGTTGGCGTGTATTGACCGTCCGAATGAGTCTGAGCATTGGGAACTGAGCAACTGAAATTGTTTGCAGCAAGCAGCTGAGGAGAATTGGACGTGTTGGAAATACCTGTGATCCGCTGGGGCCAGCCTTACGAATCGCTCGAGAGTAGCGAGGTGATTCACTTTGAGACGGGCGAACCGATCGCTCGGATTGGTCAGGCTGGCGGTGGGATTGTGACCCGCGACTTGCGGAATGCTTATAAAGCTCGCGAAGTGCTCCGGCAGTTCTCCTGCGAAGAGTTGATCGAACGTGTAGGCCGAGCGGCTGACTATTTCGAGAACGACACGCTGCCGCTGGGCTCTGGAATGCAGACACCGGCCGATTTTGTGCATCAGCAGTCGGCTTCGACCGGATTGCCCGAGCACATGTGCCGCTCCAACATGCAGAAGAATTGCTTTGTGCTGCGGAACATGCGGGAGATTCTTGACGCCCTTACCCGCGGGCTGGACCTCGACATCATGACCCGGGGCTACGGCATCGAACAGCGCGGCGTCGTTGTCAGCTACCAATCTCAAACGCCGGTTCTCGGCGCGGTGCTGCCCAACAACTCGCCCGGCGTGCACACGCTTTGGATGCCAGTGATTCCGTTGCAGGTCGGCTTGGTCCTGAAACCGGGCTCACAGGAACCTTGGACGGCTTATCGATTCACCTCCGCCTTCGTCAAAGCCGGGATTCCAGCCGAGGCGATCTCGCTCTATCCAGGCGGGCACGATGTGGGCCAAGCAATTCTCACGGGCTGTCGCCGCAGCATGATCTTCGGCAGTGCTCAAACGGTTCAGCAGTATGCGGGTAACCCGCAGGTGCAAGTTCATGGTCCTGGCTTCTCGAAAATCTTTATCGGCGAGGACTGCATCGATAATTGGCCGAAGTATCTAGACCTGATGGTCGAGAGCGTCGCCAGCAACGGCGGACGAAGTTGCATCAACACCAGCGCCATCTTTGTTCCGCGGCACGGTAAGGAAATTGCCGAGGCACTCGCTCGAGAACTTGGGCCGATCGATGCGCTTCCCTCGACTGATCCGAATGCACGTTTGGCGGCCTTCACGACGCCCGGTTTGGGTGCCAATATTTGGAAAATGCTGGAGCAGGATTTGCGCGAGCCCGGCGTGACCGACTTCACTGCCGGCTACGGGCCTCGCTTGGTAGAGCACGAACGTTGCTCCTACCTGCGACCGGTAATCTGTCACGCCAACAGTCCAGAGCGAGCGATCGCCTCAAAGGAATTCATGTTCCCGCTGGCAACTGTTGTTGATTGCCCGCAGAACAAGATGGTGGCTGCGGCTGGTCCGACTCTGGTCGGAACGGCAATCACCAATGATCAAAACTGGATCGACCAGTTGGTCGATGCCACGAACATTGATCGCCTGAACATCGGGCCGATTCCCACGAATCGTTTGAATTGGCTACAGCCTCACGAAGGCAATTTGACTGATTTCCTCTTCCGCAGCCGCGCTGTGCAACTTGGTTCGCCCGAGCGTGTCGCTGCTTTGGCTGCGAGTGGTTCATGACGCCGTTTGATTTTCAGCTGCGGACCCGAATTGTTTTCGGCGCGGGCAGCTTGAATCGACTGGGAGAATTGGCGACGGGATTGGGAGCCCGCCGGGCGCTGCTCGTTTCTGACGCGGGCATCATTGCTGCCGGTCACGTGGGCCGAGCCGAGGCAGCGCTGCAGGCAGCCGGTGTCGCCGTCAACGTGTTTTCGGGAATCGCCGAAAACCCGACGACCGAACACGTGGCAGCAGGGGTGGAAGTCGCACGGAGTTGCCAGCCCGACCTGTTGATTGGGATCGGCGGCGGAAGCAGCCTCGACTGCGCCAAGGGGATCAACTTTATCTACACCAACGGCGGAGAGATGAAGGATTACTGGGGCGTCGGAAAAGCGACCAAGCCGATGCTGCCGATGATTGCCGTGCCGACAACCAGCGGAACCGGTAGCGAACTGCAATCGTTCGCACTGATTTCCGATGCCACGACGCATATGAAGATGGCTTGCGGTGACAAGAAAGCGAGCTGCGCGATCGTGGTGCTCGACCCGGAGTTGACACTGACTCAGCCCCCACGCGTCGCGGCGGTTACGGGGATCGATGCGCTCTCGCATGCCGTCGAGTCTTATGTGACGCGGAAGCGAAGTCCGATGTCCCTGGTCTACTCGCGCGAGGCTTGGCGACTGCTCGCCAGCAGCTTTGAGCGAGTGCTGTCCCATCCGGATGATTTGACTGCGCGTTCGGCGATGCAGTTGGGTGCGGCGTACGCTGGTCTGGCGATTGAGAATTCAATGTTGGGAGCGGCCCATTCGCTGGCCAATCCAGTCACGGCGAAACATGGAACGATCCATGGACAAGCGGTCGGGATCGCCCTGCCCCACGTGGTCCGCTTCAATGCCGCGGCCCACGAAAAATGGTATCGCGAGCTGCTATCGGCCAGTCAAAATAACGGCCGTACTCCTTCTCCGGAAAGCGGTGCGGCTGGGCTGGCTGATTTTCTGACGAGGATGTTGGAACTAGCGGGGCTTGAAACGAGCTTTTCGAAGTGCGGTGTGACTGCCGAGGAGTTGCCGCGATTGGCTGAGCAAGCAGCGGCCCAGTGGACCGCACAATTTAATCCGCGCGAGGTGACGCCTGCGGACTTGGAACGAATCTACGAGCAAGCATTATGAAACGCGCCCTACTAGTTTCTTTGATTTCGGGGATCGCTGTTTGCTGGCTGTTTCAGCAGGCCGCGCTGGGGCAAACGCAAGCTGAGCCAGAGAAGCCGGCAGCAACTTCGCAGAAGGCAAGCGACTGGCCGACTTTCCGAGGTGATGCCTCGAGCACTGGCGTTGCTCGATCGAGCCTGCCGGAGAAACTGGAGATTCTCTGGGAGCGGCAGATTCCGAAGAACAACTTTGCCTCGACCCCCTGCTTGGTCGAGGTGAACGGCCGAAAGGTGGCTGTACTATCGAGCGGAACCGGACCGGTCATTGCGCTTGATCTGCAATCGGGCGAAACGATTTGGCAGTACGAGGGGCCGATCGGATTCATCGGTTCGGTCAGTTTCAAGGATGGGAAATTCTATGTTGGCGATGTCGAAGGGAAGTTGTACTGCCTCGATTCGGCGGGCAAGGAGGTCTGGAAGTTTACGGCGGAGGCTTCCATCGATTCGAGCCCCAATTTTTTTGGAGACAAGGTGCTGGTTACCTCGCAGGATTCCTACTTCTATTGTTTGAAGGCGGACAGTGGCGAGTTGGTTTGGAAGCTCGCTGCGGGCGACCAATTGCGTTCGACGCCGACCGTTGCCGGTGACCGGGCGTTTGTGGCGGGCTGCGATGGGTTTCTGCACATTATTAATTTGGCCGATGGCAGCGAAGCCGGGAGCGTTGAGATCACCTCCCCCACCGGCTGTACGCCTGCGGTTTTGGGCGACGCGATTTTTTTCGGAACCGAGCAATCCGGTTTCTTTGCAATCAATTGGCGCGAGTCCAAATTGCTTTGGAACTACAACAAAGAAGACGCACCGATCTCAATCCGTGGCAATGCAGCGGTGGTCGACGGCCATGTGCTGTTCGGATCAACCCAACGGCAACTGATGTCGCTCAATCCGGCGGATGGAAAAGTTCAGTGGACGGCGAAACTGAAGGCAAACGTTGAGTCCTCGGCGGTGGTCGTTGGCCAGCGAGTTTTTATTGGAGCCAACAATGGCGTGCTTTATGAGTACAATTGGAAAGACGGCCAACTTTTGAACTCGTATGAATTCAACGGCGGCTTGACCGGTTCGGCAGCGGTCGGTTTTGAGCGGCTGGTGATCGCCACCGATCGCGGATTTATTTATTGCTTGGGAGCGAAGTGAAGGCTTCCGCAACGAAAGCAGCGATGACTACAGAAGCAACCAAGACCGAAGTCGGCAGCTACTTCATTTCGAACTACCCGCCCTACAGCCAGTGGAAGAAGGATAACCTCCCGGCGATTGTGGAAGTGATGAACCAGCCCCCGCGGCTTGGCGTTCCGCTGGGGCTCTATTTGCACATTCCCTTTTGCCGAAAACGCTGCAAGTTCTGCTATTTCAAAGTCTTCACCGACAAGAACGCCGCCGAAATTGAGACGTATGTTTCGGCCCTCTGCCGTGAGATTGAACTCGTCAGTCGATTGCCTGTGATGGGCGGTCGTCCTTTCCGATTTGTTTATTTCGGCGGCGGCACTCCCTCATTTCTCAGCAGTAAACAGTTGCGAAGCTTGGTCGACCGACTCCGCGCGAACATCAACTGGGACCAAGCCGAAGAAGTGACTTTTGAGTGTGAACCGGGAACGCTGCAGGAGAACAAACTGGAGACGCTGAAGGAACTCGGCGTTACGCGGTTGAGCTTGGGCGTCGAGAGTTTTACGGATCGAATTCTGGAAGAGAACGGCCGGGCGCATCTGTCCAAAGAGATTTATCGCGCTTGGGATTGGATTCAGAAGATCGGATTCCCCAATGTGAACATCGACTTGATTTCGGGGATGGTTGGCGAAGACTGGGACAACTGGAAGTTCAATATCGAAGAGACGATTCGCTTATCGCCTGACAGCGTGACCATCTATCAAATGGAGTTGCCGTTCAATACGGTCTTCTCACAAGACATTCTCGGTAACAAGATTGAGACGCCGGTTGCGGATTGGCCCCTGAAGAGGGAGTGGGTCAGCTATGCGTTCGATCGGTTCCTTGAAGCCGGGTACACCATCTCCAGCGGTTACACGGTTTTCAAAAATCCCGACAAGGTGAACTTCAGTTACCGCGATAATCTGTTTCAGGGTTCAGACCTGATCGCGACGGGTATCGCCAGCTTTGGGCATCTCTCGGGAGTGCATTACCAGAACAAGCCGGAGATGGCTCAGTATCTAGATGGTTTGCTCGAGAAGGGTGAGTTGCCTGTTGGCCGGGCGCTTCGCGTCACACCAGAGCAGCTTTTGATCCGCGAGACGGTGCTTTGTTTGAAGCGAGGCTATCTGGAAGCAGATTATTTCCGGAAGAAGTTTGGGGTCGACATCATCGAGCATTGGCGCTCTGTTTGGGAGGAGGATCAAAAGCAGGGTCTGCTCCGATTCGACAGCAATCGCGTGGAGTTGACGCGGAAAGGACTACTGCAAGTCGATGCCCTGCTGCCCGACTTCTTCGAGCCGCAGCATCGCGGCGTGCGATACACTTAAGGTTGGGAATTAGGCTGCGGAGTGAGACTGTCAGCCAAGCATTTCGGTGATATCGTCAAGCTCGGGTAGAACTCCAGCGAGAAGCGGCTAATGTACGGATTGATTAACGGCCAGATCGTACCGCTGGAGGCTGCTCAGATTCCGATTTGGGATTTGGGTTTTGCACAGGGCGTCTCCGTGACCGAACAGCTGCGGACGCTGGGGGGCAAGTTGTGGCTGGTCGATTCGCATTTGCGGCGGCTGGAGCAAGGACTGCGTCTGGCTTGGCTAACATGCCCGGCCGAACTGGGAGAAAGTCCGCTGGAGCGGCTCAGCGAACTCTTGGACGAACTGGCTGCGCGGAGCCTGAGCCAACTTGAGCCGGGTGATGACATTGGACTCTGCGCGATTGTCACCGCTGGAGATCATCCTCGATTTCGCGACGCGGCGGCCGAGCCGCTACAAGGTAGCCGGCTGGTGGCTCACACGTTTCGGCTGCCGCATGCCGAGCAAGCAAGGCGACATACCGGCGGGGTAAGACTGGTGACCGTGCCGACGCGGGAGATCCCGGCGGAGTGTCTCGACCGAAGGCTGAAGTCGCGCAGCCGGATGCATTACTGGATTGCCCAGCGGCAAGCTGAGTTTGCTGTGCCGGGGAGTCAGGCGTTGCTGCTGGACGTTGATGGAAATGTGGCTGAGAGTCCAGCGGCGACGATTGTTGCGATCGATGGTAGGACGCGAAGCTGTTTAGTTCCACCACCCGCAGCGATCTTGCCCGGGACCAGCCTCGATTGGTTTTTGGGGTTGGCGGGTCGTTTTCAACTTGAGGTAGTACGCAAGCCGCTGAGCATCGCCGATTTGCAGGCGTCCAGCGAAGTACTGAGCCTCAGCACTCCCGGAGT
>JBJTQD010000683.1:0-3643 GCA_046075445.1 Planctomycetota bacterium | reverse complement strand
CGCCCGCTCCGCCGCTCGACCGAGCGCGGCCTTGAGTTCCTCGATCCCGGCAAGTGTCTTGACACTGGTGGCAATCATCTCGGCATCAGCAAAGACGCTGCCGACAACTAATTCGCGGACCTCTTCCTTGACCATTTCCAGCCAAGTCGGTTCGACCAGGTCCGCCTTGGTAATCACGATGACTCCGGCGGCGAGATCGAGCATTCTAAGAATATCAAGGTGCTCGCGTGTCTGCTGTTTAATCGAATCGTCGGCCGCGACGACCAACATCGCCAAGTCCATCCCGGTCGCGCCAGAGAGCATTTGCCGAATGAACTTTTCGTGCCCCGGAACATCGACCACTCCCAAGCGATATGGCCCGACCTCAAGATAGGCATACCCCAGCTCGATCGTGATTCCGCGTTTCTTCTCTTCGGGGAGTCGGTCTGTATCAACGCCGGTCAGAGCCCTCACCAGCGAGGTCTTGCCATGGTCGATATGTCCAGCAGTACCGAGAATGAAGTCTTTGCTCATGCGAGCATTTTAAACGATTCATTTCGGTCTGGGGCAAAAGTAAAACAGCTATCCCGACTGGGATAGCTGCCTCAATAGATTCGAAATTTCTCTTAATTCGCGAACTTGGACCATCTTACTCACGCGACGGACTTCATCCGAGCGTTTGGTCAAGGCGGTGATTAACGGTCCTTGTTCTTGTTCAGCCAACTTTCGTTGTCTCCGACCGGTGGCTTAATCTCGCCCACGCGTGAGTCGGTCGGTTTGGCATTTCCAGTGATTCGAGCCCACGACTCGCTTGTCGCGGTCCGAATGTTTTGATTCATCGTCTTGAAAGACTCACTAGTCTTAGTGCCGAAATGGTTAAACCCCTCTTGGGTTCTTCCCCACATTGCCTTCGTGCGTTCACTTGCCTGCTGCATTAATGTTGGTGCATTCGGATCTCTTGGTTGCATCCACGTCGGCTTGGGAAAGCCAAATAACCCGGTGTTGCCGCTGGTCGGCTCGACAACATTACTTTGGCTATTCTCTTTGCTAAATGGCAATCGCAATCCGGAACTTGTCGCTTGCCCACTAGACTCGCTCGACATCCAGCCTGATTTCTTTGATGCTTCTGCCGAACCATCGGGAATTCCCCGACCGGAAAATGGCGACTGAGCGCAGGCCGAGTCTATTCCAGCCACACAGTTCAAACTGACTATGGCAATTGCAACGAAGAGCAGATTCATGTTTCGAATGATTTTTTTCATGGCTTCAACTCTGACGTTAACCCAAACTTCAACGAGAACTATCGCTAGTCGAGCAACCGTGCCGCCAGTTCCCCCCCGTCGCCTCCGAGGCGATAACGAGGAGTGGCTTGGATTTCCGGAGCGGTCGACGGCCAACTCCGAACTTTTACGACTCGACGAAAATTCGGCGGGAGTTTTCCAAATCAGCAACCTGCTGTCCAGCCCAGATTTCCTCTAAAATGGCCCAATTCATCGCCCCAGACAGGTTGCTATCACTCCAAAGTCGAAAGAGCTTTACCGATGACAGCCAAACCGTTTCCCTCGGTTTACAAAATCGCTTTCCTCGGCTCTGGCCGAATGGCAACCGCTTTGGCTAGGGGATTCGTAAAATCGGGCCAAGTATTACCCCAGCAGATTTCCGCCGCAGACACTTCACCGGCCAGTCTTCAAAGCTTCTCAGCGCAACTCCCGGGCTGTGCTCTCTACGAAAGTGGGCGGTCCTTGCCAGATGATGTCGACCTCCTAGTCCTCGCTGTGAAGCCTCAATTCGCCGCCGTCGCCGTCCCCCCGCTGAAAGCCGTGATCTCAAAGGCAAAAGTCTTGAGCGTGATGGCAGGAATTCGCCTACAGAAACTCGAGCAGTGGCTCGACACGGATCAATTGATCCGTTGCATGCCAAACACACCAAGCCTGGTGAACGCCGGAGCGATCGGAATGGCCGCTCACCCTTCCGTGCGGGCTGGCGATCTAGAGCTGATCGAGTCGTTACTGCAGAGCGTCGGACAAGTCACCCGCACGACCGAGCCGCAACTGGATGCAGTGACGGGGCTTTCGGGCAGCGGTCCTGCATACGTGTTTAGCTTTATCCGAGCACTCATCACCGGAGGAGTCCGAGCGGGACTAAGTCCTCAGGCAGCACAAGAATTGGCCCTGCAAACAGTATATGGGGCAGTCGAACTGCTGCGCCAGTCACAGCAAACGCCTGAGGAGCTCATTGCCCAAGTCAGCAGTCCAGGGGGAACCACTCTTCGCGGGCTGGAAATCCTCGCTGCGGGGGATTTTGAGAGGACCGTTGCGGACTGCGTGGTAGCGGCCGCAAAACGCGCTGAAGAACTGGGGAGCGCCGATGCCTGACCTGCCGTATACATCGAGGAAATCAAGCCCCGCTCCGAGACCGCCCTGCTCCTCGGTGACGGGAATGATGGGGTACAATGCTCCCTGTAATGCTGTGACTTGGCAGTCAACCATTCCTTCCGATCGGAGCCCAACGTGAGCCTGTTTGAAGACGACATGTATGTCTACCGCGACACGTTTTTCGTGTTGTTCGAGCGAAAGAACCGCCCGACGACCGAACAAGTGCGGGCTGCCCTCTCCAGCCTCGGCAGTAGGTACGAATTGGTGCCTCAGGCGGCTGAACAAGAAAAAGGCGAGGACGGTCAAGCGACGATGGAATCTTTCACGCTTCGCTCTCCGTATGATTTCTCGGCAATGGATATTGCCTATGTCGAAGGCAGTGAGGTCCAACAGCAAGTCAAAGAACTGCTCGAGGAATTCAAGTCGATGACGCTGGATGGCGCCGAAGCGAAGAAGGTTGCATTGTTGGCCAAGTGTGATGCTCGGTTTGACATTTTTCACTTCGAGCAAGTTGATTCGGCAGCCGAAGACGACGACCAGATGGACCCCGGCGGACTGCTGCTTGTTATGAGCAAACTCGGGCAACTGACGCACGGAGTCGGCTTGGATCCCCAAAGTTTCAGCTTGATGTAACTCTCCCCTAATTTTTCCCGCGGAAAAATATCTCTATGCAGGCCAAGGAAATCAAAAACGGATCAGTGTTGGTCTATGAAAGCCAACCCGTCATCATCGAGTCAATCAGCGTGCAATCTCCCTCTGCTCGAGGCGCGGCGACACTCTACAAATTCCGGGGACGCAATCTGATCACAAAGCAGAAGCTGGATATCACGCTCAAAGGAACCGACTCTTTGGCGGAAGCGGACTTCCAACGCCGACCAGTGAAACTGATGTACACGGATGCCAACCAAATCCACGTGCTCGATCAGAGTGATTTCAATCAGTACAGCCTCGACCTCGAGGACGTCGCGAATGAACGTGCCTACGTTACCGAGCAACTAGAAGGGATGATGGCGCTGATTTACAACGACGAGTGCGTAGGACTGCAATTGCCAACTGCCGTCGAATTGACAGTAACCCAGTGCGATCCCGCAGTCCGCGGAAACTCGGCTACTGCTCGAACCAAGCCAGCGACGCTCGAAACCGGATTGGTTGTCCAAGTTCCTGAATACCTGAAGGAAGGCGAGAAAGTCAAAGTCGACACGCGCACCGGCGAATTCCTTTCTCGAGCTTGAACTTCGACACAGGTCTTACTCCGGGATTGCCGGGCGCGGTGGGTGCGCACCGCGGTT
>JBJTQD010000682.1:0-3521 GCA_046075445.1 Planctomycetota bacterium | reverse complement strand
CTTTCGGCTATTTCCTGGCATGAGTGTCGACGTGCTCCGCAACTTGCTGCAGCGCCCGCTGCGGGCGTTAATTCTGGAATCGTATGGCGTCGGCAATGGGCCCGCGAGCAACGCGGAGTTTCTTCGTGTCCTTCGCGAGGCGACCGACGCGGGCACCGTGATTGTGACTTGCACGCAGTGTCGACATGGCGCCGTCTCGCAGGCCGCTTATGCCGCGGGGCGCGCGCTGGCCGATTGCGGAGTGATCAGCGGAGCCGACATGACGATCGAGGCTGCCATCGCCAAGCTGTTTCATTTGTTCTGCCTCGACGTACCGCTGGCCGAAATCAAACGGCTGGTTGGAGTCAATTTGGTGGGCGAACTGACCGACGGCAAGCTATAATCTCGGAGCAGAAGCGACGACAGGAATCACACGCTTCGCAATTGATTTTGATTCCGGGCTCGACCGGGTTTTTGAACAGGGAAAAAATGAACGCTTTGATGAATCTTTTGCGACCCAGTATGCTCGGCTTGATGTTGTTTTGCGGGAGCTTGTTCGCAGCCGCTCTCGCCGCTCAAGAAGCGGCCACTTCAGGCGAGCGACTTGGGATCTCGACCACCAAGCCAGCGGAGGGACCGTTTGTCGAAGTTCCGGGCGGATACATGGTGCCTTACAAGGGAAAGATTCCAGGTACGGATGTCGAATTCGAAATGATTCCGATTCCGGGTGGGACTTTCAAAATTGGGAGTCCGGAATTAGAAGCCGATCGCCGCGCAGATGAAGGACCACAGATTGAAGTCAAAGTCGAGCCCTTTTGGATGGGAAAGCACGAAGTCACTTGGGCTGAATACATGAACTTCATGGACCTCGACGCGGTCTTCAAGCAGTTCCAGCAAAAAGCGATTCGCCCTGTTGATCGGACTCAGATGGACAAGGTCATCACCGCGCCGTCTTCGCTCTACGATCCGAGTTTCACGTTTGAAGCAGGCGAAGAACCGGACCAGCCAGCTGCGACCGTTTCGCAGTTCGCTGCCAAGCAGTACACGAAGTACATCAGCCTGCTGAATGACGATTTCTACCGCTTGCCGACCGAGGCGGAGTGGGAATACGCTTGCCGAGCCGGGACGACGACCGCTTACTATTTTGGTGATGACCCCAAGGACCTGAAGAAGCACGCCTGGATTGCCGACAACTCCGATGATGAACGCCACACGGTCGGCAAGAAAAAGCCAAACCCGTGGGGCTTGCATGATATGTACGGGAATGTGGCGGAGTGGGTGCTCGATGGATACTCGGAAAACGGGTATGCCCGTAGTGCCGGTAAAACGGTGACGACGTCCGAAGCATTTGAGCAGCCGACCAAGTTATTCCCGCGAGTGCTTCGCGGTGGTTCGTGGGAACTCGATGCTGAGGATTGCCGCAGCGCCGCGCGAATGAAGTCGCATGACGACGAGTGGAAAAGCGAGGATCCGAATTTCCCCCGCAGTCCATGGTGGTACACGACCAGCCCCGCACTGGGAGCTGGTTTCCGAGTTATCCGACCATATCAGGCGCCGGCAACGCCAGCCGACCGCGCGCCGTACTGGGACGCAGACGTTCAACAAATCAAAAAGGATTGCGAAAACCGCATCGACGCGAACGGCCGTGGAGCATTTGGGATCATCGACCCAGCACTGCCAGCCGCAATCGAAGCCCTCAGAAGCAAAAAGTGATCTACCTCGGCGCGTAATGAACCAATTGGATAGCAGGCAGGTGGCCCACCTAAAGTCTCTAGGATTGACGCGGTCTTTGGGATTGGCGTCGCGCAGAGGACGAGAAGCGCCGCTTGCTTACCATATTGGTACACGGCCCTTCGCCCCGACAGGGCGCTATAGCTTAGCGTGGGGTAAGTGAGGCTCTGCGAGCGCCAACCCTTCGTATCCGTTACTCCCCTCCTATTTTCGGCCGCCGCAGGCGGCTTGCCGCAACGCGAACGGTGTTCTCCCGTTAGCTTCTCCCGGCAGCGTTGAGCCAATCGTACCGCGGGTCGGTGACTGGTTGGCACGCACGGAGGCTTTGGGGTGGGCGTGGCGAACTACGAATCCGCGGAGCTTTCAATTCCGAATTCCGCATTCCGCCCTCGCCCCAGGCCCTGCTCCGTCTTCCCTCTACCAGCAGCCTCGCGTGCTGCAGAGTCCGCCGAGCAATCCGCAGCGATGCAAGCCCCAGCCTCCGCCCAGTAAGCCGCATCCAGAGAGACAGCTGCGGCGTGGAGCTGGCGGGCAGTAGGAGTAAGCTGGGCGAACGGCAGGCGTGTAGCAAGGAGTGCGAATCGCAACCGTGCGGCAAACGGTGTAAGGGACCCGCTGAACGCAGCGAACGTAGCGAGTCTCAGGGCAGCATTTGACTCGGCAGACACCGCATTCATCGCGGTAGGTGACTTGCTTCATTGTGGTCACCGGGCGGACCGTCGAAACGGTTTTGTAGCAAGTCACGTATCGCTTGACGTAACGAGTGGTGTAGGTCGGCGTTACGCAGACTGGGGCTGCATAAACGCAAGTAGCGGGCTGTCGACAAGCAGCTCGCCCGCAGCGACCGCAGGCTTCGGCCAAACTGGCCAGCGAAATCAAAGCGAGGAACACAAGGGGGAGAACAATCCGGTTCATGGTGAGGCTCCAAGGTTGCGAAAGAAATCCAAAAAATTCGACAGGCTCGAGTAACGCGAAATTGCGTAGGCTCGGTAGTCTTCCCAGAAGTTCCGCTGCAGAGATTCAAGTCCGACGGAAATGCGACCAGTCACTCGCAACCTCCGTGCAGATGAATTATCAGCTTGGGTCAATCTGGTGAACCTTCAAGCGAGCTTGCCGAGCGAAATCGTTTTTCCCAAACCGCGGAATCGCAACATTGCATTGCCGGGTTAGAAAGTGAAGTCAGCGTCCCTGCTGCTGTTTGGCTCAAGGCAAGCACTCGGACCAGACGGAATTTTAACCAATCGACCTAATTGAAAAAACCGGGGAACCGCAGCGACAACGGTTCGCTCGGCGAGGTACCGGCCTGCTCGTTTAACCAGTGGTTGAAATCGCACACTTGGCGGTTTGCAGCCAGAGAGAATCGCTTGAGACCGAGCGTTCCCGGTCACCAAGCTTGAGCGAATTGGGCGGGAATTGGCTGCAGACTTGAGCAGCCAATCAGGGCCGAGAAATAATGCCCAGAACAGATAAAGCCCTAAGGACGCAAACGAGTCGCCCACGGCAAAAGGTATCAGCACGCCCGGCAGGACTCGAACCTGCAACCCTCAGTTCCGAAGACTGATGCTCTATCCATTGAGCTACGGACGCAAATAGGCGACGCGATTTCCCCTCGCTGTCCCTTCAAGATAGAGAATTTTCTCCCAATTTCAACGCCATGGCTGGGTAACTCTTCCTCGCAACTGCTGATTCGACCTGGGAACTGACTAAAGTCACGGTTTTGAAACTGGGGACATCGGCCGAGTTCGGCGTTGAGCAAAGGTTCAAGTGGCTTCCCTCGGTGGCATTCGGAGCCAACTGAAAGATAAAACGAA
>JBJTQD010000681.1:0-1895 GCA_046075445.1 Planctomycetota bacterium | reverse complement strand
TTCAACCAGCAAGCGGACCGCCAATTCTCGAAAGAGTTCCCGCTGCTTCACTTGCTCCTCTGCCAGTTCCTCGGCGCTTGATTCAACCGTCTTTACTGCGTCCAAAAGTGTCGGCTCCGCGTCAGTCCACCGCTTAGCCCTAACCATTTGCCAACCGCGCAATGTCAAAGTCGCCCCTTTAAGCCAGCTTCCTTCAGGCAATTCCTCGACTCGAGACTCGCTGTAGATGAGAAGTTTATCCGCCAAGGATGATGCTGATTCGTTCTTCGGATCACGCAGCAAAATCCGAGCCTCATTCAACACAGCGCCGAGAAAATCCGGCTGCTCAACACCCAATTTGAGTAGTTTGGCTGCGCTGTCCCAGTCCTCGGTTTGAATTTCGCCTCGGGCAACAACCTTCTTAATCCAGTTTGTCTTCCGGGAATCCCCTCGCTCTTTGTCGGCTTGTTCGGCTTGTACCAACGCGGCTTGCGACTCCGCCACTTCCAGCAGCAGTTCCGCAAAGCGGGCTCTCTGAACTGCGGTATCCTCCGCAAATTCAGGACCAAGGGACTCCATTCCGGAGACAACTTTGAGCATTATCGCGCGGGCTTCATCGAAGCGGCCAAGACCTCTCAGCAAATCGGCCGTGTCACCTCCATGTTTCAGCGCGGCCACTGAGCCAGGCATTTGCTGGTTTAACAAGTCATAAGTCTCTAGGCTGAGTTTCAGAGCCTCCTCGTAGCGGCCCGCTTCAGCTAATTGGCTCGCGACTACCCTTGCGTGACTAACGGTAGCCGGATGCTCGGGACGAAAGACCTCCCTCAGCAACTGGAGACTTTCTAAATTCAGTTCGAGTGAACGGGCCTTTTGCTCGGGCTTGCCGCCCTTCTCCAAGGCTGCGGCGAGCATGATTTGCGCAGCAATCATTTTTTTATCGCGGCGGCTTAGGATTTTGCCCAAGCGCTCAATCCCCGACTCGTATTCCTTAATCGCAGCATCATTTTGGCCGGTAGCTTGATAGAGCATTCCGACTACACCCTGAAACACAATCGTCCGCTCATCGTCTTTACCCAGCCGCTCCTGAAGCAGCCGATAAAGATCGAGTGTGTTTGGAACAAGGCTAACAAACTTGAGCCGAGCTTTTGAGAAGAAATCCAATCCGTCAAACATTGGGTAAACGAACTTCGACGGATCGGTCTTGCGATCCATCATGTCTAGAATCGCCCTCAGACACTCTGGTCCTGATTCGGGACCGTCAATATTAGGACGTGACTCTCCGGCAGCACGCGCCTTGTCATCTAGAGCCTATTCATCGAGCATTTTTTTTCGGACGATAGACACCATGTCGACGAGAATCTCTACCGCGCTGGCCCAATCACCGGCCAAGATATAGGCCGAACAAAGCTGGGTCTTGTAACCCAATACTACCGGATGCCCTTCGTCCTGCAGTTGCTTCCTCTGAATATCTAGCGCCGCCTGGGCAAAGTTGATCGCTTGCTCGCTTTTACCAGTGACCGCCAACGCCTCGCCGATCGTATCGAGAATCTCAATCTGGACCCGTGGTTCTCCCGGAAACCGTTCTTCGATCTTGCCCGGCGCAAATTCCTCAGCCGCCCGGTCGAGCAACTCGCCTACCGTCACATTAGTGCTAGGAGTCCGCCCCGGACCGAAGTTGTTGGCTTGTTCCCAGATGCTCGCGTTTTGCAGAAAACTCTTCTGCAAAAACCCTCGCACGGTTTGAGCAACATTGCGTTCGGCAAGTGCTCTCTCCTTTTCCTTCTCAAGCTTGCTCGCGTAGTCCTGAGCTTGCTTCCTTTGAGTATCACTTTGAGTTCGCGCCTCCAGAGCTTCGCGTGATGCGCTCACTGCTTCAGCACGAGCTTGATCGGCTTGAGCCATCAAAAGCACAGCGC
>JBJTQD010000680.1:0-1597 GCA_046075445.1 Planctomycetota bacterium | reverse complement strand
GAAGAGGATGTCACCGCGCTGGCTCGTTTTCAAACGAAAGATCCAGCCCTGGCTGAAGTTTCTGAGCGGGGCTTGGTGAGCGGGCAATCTGCCGGCGACACTCACATCATCGTCTCCTATGACAACGCCGTTGTACCGGTGGAAGTCTATCGTCCGTTCGCAGTGAGATCGTCGGCCGAGACGGCTGATAATCGCCTTACCAGCGAAGTCGATCGCCTCGTTCAGACCAAGCTTGATCGGCTTGGACTGGACCGCTCGCCGCAGGTTGATGACCTGACTTTTCTGCGTCGCGTTTCGCTGGATATCTGCGGCACGCTGCCATCGCCAGCCGAGATCAAGCGATTCGCGCTCGACCAGCGTCCGGAGAAGCGTGCTCTGAAGATTGAAGAGTTGCTCGAAACGCCCGCCTATGCCGCTTACTGGACCACTTTCCTCTGCGACATCACTGGAAACAACTCGCAAGAATTACGTGACATTGGCCTGAACACGGACTTCCCTTCGCAGCTCTGGTACGACTGGATCTACGAGCGGGTGCGGAAAAATGAGCCTTACAGCGAGATCGTCCGCGGGATTGTGATGGGACGAAGTCGCGGGGCAGAGGAAAGCTACACCGAGTACTGCGAGCGAATGAGCCGCATGACGCGGGAGAAGGACACGGCCGAGTTTGTGGCACTCGACTCGATGCCGCTTTACTGGATGCGGCGAGAAACGCAATCTCTGGAAGACCGCGCCATCAGCTTTGCTCACGCCTTCCTCGGGGTGCAGATTCAATGCGCACAGTGTCACAAACACCCTTTCGACCAATGGTCCAAGGATGACTTCGCCGAATTCTCGCGTTTCTTCTCAGGCGTGGAATATTCCAGAGGCCGATTAAAGTCACCCAGCGAGCGGGACGAGTTGGCAAAGATTCTTGAAAGTCTTGGCATCTCGCCGAATAACAAGGGTGGCAACCTCCAGAAGCAGATTGCCGAAGCGGCAAAAGCAGGCAAGACCGTGCCACTGCCAATGCTCTACGTGACCAAGCCCAAGGTTCAGAGGACGCGGGAAGAGCAGCAGGCACTCGCCAAGTCCGGCAAGCGAGGGCCGCTTTATTACACCGAAGCCAAACTGCTCGGCGATGACGCGCTCGACCTGCAAGGCGTAAGCGATATCCGGCAGCTGGTGATCGACTGGATGCTGAAGCCTGAGAATCCTTACTTCGCCAAGGCGATTGTCAATCGAGTCTGGGCCAAGTACTTCGGCGTCGGAATCGTCACTCCGATTGATGACCTGAGCCTCGCCAATCCACCAAGTAACGGCCCGCTGCTCGATTATTTGGCCGAGGGTTTCGTCCGCAGCGGATACGACTTGAAGTGGCTACACCGCCAAATCGTTTCCAGCCGAACGTACCAAACCTCTTGGGAAGTAACCGAGATAAATGCGGCCGACCGGCGCAACTTCAGTCACGCCCTCACGCGGAGACTGCCAGCCGAACTGGTTGTCGACTCTTGCCTGCAGGCGACTGCCAATGATTCAGACAATGCCAAGTTTCGCGACAACCTTGCCGATCGTTCGATTGCAATTGCCGGCACGTCTCTCGCCCGCGCAAACAACCGCG
>JBJTQD010000679.1:0-11708 GCA_046075445.1 Planctomycetota bacterium | reverse complement strand
AGCGCGGACGGAATCGCCAGGTGACATCGAAGCCCTGCAGAGCACTGTCGATGCCGGGCTGCAAAACGATTGCGTTGTTGAAGAAGCAATTCTGGCCGGTCGGGTCGCCTTGGGCGTAATCCGTCGTTCCAATCGGGAAGTAACCGTTACCGATCAGGTCCCAACGCCGCGTCTTGATGCTGCCCGTCAAACCGAGTTGGTTGAAGCTATGCGAGAAGTCGTGCTGCTGGTCATCATCGTAATCGAACCAGCCACCGAGGCTCACATCAGCCCCAGCTGCCTTGATCGAGAAGACTCGCTCCAGGCCAATGTTGGTGAAGAAGCCATTGCTCTCCCAAGCATAATGTCCTCGCATTTCACCGACCCAGCGGCCGTCCCAAGAGTCCTGGAACAGGTGCGTCTTGGCCCCGAGTGTGAAGTAGGAGCCTTCATAGCCCAAACCTCGGTCGGCGAAATTGGTCGCCACCCACATCCGACCAGGCATTCCTACCTGAAGGTCGGCGACCATCGGCTGTACCATGCTCTGGCCACCCATCGGCATCCCGCCGCCAGGCATCATTTGCTGCCCAGTGGATACCTCTCCAAAGGCAAGCGCGGCCAATCCTGCTAAGGCCAAACCCAGTCTCTTCTTCATCGAATTCTCCCGAGGCGAACTGTTCCGACGGTGTTTCCAGTTCTATTGCTCTGCCATTCAGCCAAATGCTGGCGCATTACGCCCGCATAAGCCGGATACGTGGTAAAGGGAATCGACACGGAAAGATCAGACTCATTAGGATTTTCACTACGATTCGTACAATTCGTACGGTTTAACATCCTCCCTGGTCTCAATTCGGGAGGTCTGGGTAAGCACGAAAACAGAGCGCGTTTGGCTACTCCTCCTCTGCCAGCAGAATCGACCTTTATGCTTGCTGCCAGCTGCTAGCGAATGCGTGGCCAAATGCCGGCAGTGATTAGCGACCAGAATCCAGGTCGTCGCCTTGACCTGAAAAGAGCTGACTCAGTTTGGCGGACTGATAGTTGGTGAATAACGTTTGGGCTGACTCGCTACCTAGCACGCTTGAAAGCTGAACAAAAGGGCGGAGGCCGAGGACCTTGAGGCGGCGTTCCGCCTGATAACTCGATGCCGAGCGACAACTTGAGCAAATCCCCGCCCCGGAGCCACGCCAAATCGCTCCGCAAATTTGGCAGTGAGCCGGAAGCTGCCAGGTTTGACCGTCCGACCAACCAATCGGGACCGGTTCAAGCCAAACATTCATCGCCTGCCGGTCAGCATGCTCCAGCCCTGCTCTCAGCTCTGAATACTCAAAAGCAGCGTGAGGAAATCGTTCGACAGAAAAATCCAGAATTCGAATCGCGAGCTTCAGCCGGTCTGAATCAAGCGATGGTCCTTGCCAAGCGAGATGCCAGTTTAGCGGCTCCGGCGAATCTTCCGAAACGCCCAAGTCCCCCAGAACGGCAGCGATCTTTTGGTCCAACCAATTCAGTTGCTCGGCCCACGCTTGTTCTGTCTCAAGCAACGTTTCGCCTGGTGTAACGAGCGGCAGGAGTCCCGTGCAAGGAGCCCAATGGCCTTGGTCCGGCCGGGGATTTGCCGAGCAGTGCTGACAGCTTGCCTCAACGTATTTAGTTCCTCCCAGCGGGGCGGTGACTTCATCAATTCTTACACCAACCACATTCGCCGGGTTCGCGTCGGAGGAAAAGCAATATCCTGAATGCACACGACCTTCAGCGCGAGCTCTGGAAACTTCCTTCAGGCTGCGTAGTTGTCGCCAGCGAGTCTGAGCGGGACTGCGCGAGGCGTTGGTTGAGGGCATTCGCAGGAACGGACAGGGTGCTTCAATTGCCCAGCGAATGAAGGGAGGCGTCGGACCGAGAATGGCGGCTGCCCGTTTCATCTCTGTACACTGCCTTTAAGTGAAGTCCAACCAAAGCATGCGACCGCTGGGACTGTTTCGATTAGTGCTTGAAATGTCTTACGCCGGTTAGGAGCATGGTCAGTCCATGTTCTTTAGCGGCAGCAATCACATCGGCGTCTTTGACAGAGCCGCCGGGTTGAACGACGGCGCGGATTCCGGCTGCGGCGGCCAGCGGGATCGAATCCGGAAACGGAAAGAAGGCGTCGGATGCGAGCACGCCACCGCGAGCTCGCTCGCCGGCTTTCTCCAGCGCGATCCGGACCGAATCAACGCGGCTCATTTGTCCCGCGCCGACTCCGTAGAGGCTGCCATTCCCCGAAACAGTGATTGCATTGGATTTGACGTGTCGCACAACAGCCCAGCCGAACAGCAACTCATCGATCAGTTGTTGGTCGGGCGGATTGCCGGCAACCAATTGCCATTTTTCGGGATCAGCTGGAAGGTTGTCGCTGGTTTGGACCAGTACACCACCGACGATACTCCGCAGCTCAAGGCGAGACGCGGCTGGCTGAAACGCTCCGGTAGCAATCAGGCGTACGTTGGTCTTCCATTTGGGTTTAGTCGTCAACAGTTCGAGTGCTGCCGCTTCGAAATCGGGAGCGACGATCGCCTCGACAAATAGTTCGCGGTGGTTGCAGAAGAAGTTAGCCGTTTCCAGATCAACCGTTCGATTCAAGCCAACGACAGAACCGAAGGCGCTGAGTGGGTCGCCCGCAAATGCTCGCTCGCAAGCAACTGCCAAGTTAGTATGCTGAGCCGCGCCGCAGGGATTGTTGTGTTTGATCACGCAGCAAGCTGGCTGGGCGAGATTGCGGACGATCGCCAGAGCTGCATCTGCGTCGAGCAGATTGTTGTAGGAGAGTTGCTTGCCGTTGAGTTGTCTTGCGGTGACGAGCGATGGCGGCGCAGCGTTTGGTTCCGCATAAACGGCCGCTGCTTGATGGCTGTTCTCCCCATAGCGAAGCAGGTCGACTCGGCGGAAATCCAGCTGCAGATTCTCCGGGAACTGGGTCGCGGGCTGCGAGAGAAATTTTCGACCAAAGTAATCAGCGATAAGTCGATCATACTCCGCAGTGTGAGCAAATGCCTCCGCCATCAGCTGCTGTCGGAACTCAAGGGACGTTTCCCCGCGGGATTGAAGTTGCTGCAGCAGGGGAGCGTACTGTTTGGAGTCCGTCAGTACATTGACCCAAGCGTGATTCTTGGCGGCAGCGCGGACCAGGCTGGGGCCGCCGATATCGATGTTCTCGATCGCATCGGCCAGCGTCACATCGGCTCGCGAGATCGTTTGCCGAAACGGATAGAGGTTTACCGCGACGCAATCAAACAGTCGGATCTCGAGATCGCGTGTGGCTTGCTGGTCCTCGGCCTCGTCACGCCGACAAAGAATTCCGCCGAAGATTTTTGGATGGAGCGTCTTCACTCGGCCATGCATCACTTCGGGGAAGCCGGTGTACTCGGCGACATCGATGACGCTCAAGCCGTTTTGCTCGAGAAACTTGCGAGTACCGCCGGTGCTGTAAAGCTCAAATCCGAGGTTGTGCAATCCGCGAGCGAGTTCCGCAATCCCCGTTTTATCGCTGACGCTGAGCAGGGCGCGACGAGTCTGTGGGGAGGCGTTCGAGGGGACAGTCATGAAACAAACCTTGCAAGGGAATGGCGTTAGTGGTGAGGTCTGGGCTCACAGGTATTGCCTCGACTAGCGAGGTAGGCAGCGCGTTCTACGAGAGGAGCCGGCGATCGTCAAGCCGCGGAGATCTTTTGGCGCAACTCGAAAGGAAATTACTCGAGTGAAAAAGAAAAAGGGCAGCAAAGCTGCTGCCCTTTTCGAAATCTTGTTCTCGACGAGGAACCGTGGATTAGCCGCCACCAAACGGGTCGTCGTTCTTTTTGTCACCCGAACCACCCCCTCCAAATGGATCGTCGTTGCCCTTGCCTCCGGCTGGCGGAGTGCTTGGCTTTTTGGTCCCACCACTATTGCCACCGCCGCCGAACGGGTCATCGCTGTCGGTCTTAGAGGGTTTGTTGTCTCCAAATGGGTCGGAGTCAGCAGGCTCGATCTTTTTTGGATTGACGCCATCTGAAAAAGGATCGTTGTCCTCGTTCTTCGGCCTGAATTTCTTGCCAGTCTCAAGCTTTGGTGTCACGAACTCGACTTGAGAAACTTCGTCGGCATGAATAAAGGGGGATATCGATCCGGTCTCACGAAGACACTCGATCACGCCCGAATTGTTGACGAGATAAATTCGGTCGGTGATGTAGTTGACGACAGGCGTCAAACCGCTGGTTCCTCCGATGGTGCCGAGCTTGCTGCCGGTCGATAGGTCGAGAACCTGAATTTGTTCTGAGGTCGTTTGGACATAGAGCCGATCTTTGCTCGCCCCGATCACTTGTTTGATTCCGTTGATGTGCTTTTCCCAGCCCGGAGCGGTAACACCGTTACGGGAATCGAATTTGAAGAGGTGATTTTCTTCTGTAACGACGAACAAGTAGTCCCCGATCGGGTAGGGCGAGCGGCTGCAGTGCTCACCGATCGACGACGACCAGATCATCGCACCGCGGATCTTGTTAAAGGCGTAGAGGAAACCGTCATGGGAAGCGACGAACATCAGGTTGCCCTTGCTCGTAGCCGGAGCATCGATAGCACTGTCGGCTTTCAAGCGGTACATGATGCGATTCATGTTATCGACCGGAGCAACACTTAGGACGCCCTTGTCGGTTCCCCAAGCGACAACCGTGCCTGCGACGGTTGGCGGGTTAAAGCTGGCGCCCTTGGAAATCATGGTTTGAGTCCGATTTCCATCCGTGGTTGCATCAAAAATTTGCATTCGCCCGTCAGCCAACGGCACAAAAATGGAATCATCAGTCGCTGCGGGGTTGCCCATCACTGCCGTTTCGCAGCGCTTTTTCCAAAGTACCTTTCCGGTCTCTGGTTCCAGGCAATAAACGCTCGAACCATTGACGGCCGCCACCAGTTTCTTGCTTGCACCAACGCCAGAGGAGGGGAACGATCGCTCGCCGACTTCGGTTTGCCAGAGTTGTCGGCCTGTTTCCGCGTCGAAGGCTTGAACCAAGCCTGATTGGCTCATGGCGTAAATGGTCGACTTCGGAATGGTAATCTTGGTGACACTTGCCTTATCAGAGCTGCCTTCGAATTCGAGCCGCTTTTGAATGACTTCTAAACGAATATTGGCAAACTGTTCAGCGGCGGCTTGATCCTTGAATCGCTCGCCATCGGGGCCGATGCCGTTTTCGGAAATTACTTCCCGCAGCCGTCCGCCTTTGACCTCAAAGTAGGTGGCGCCCTTGTCTTCATCGATCACCAGAGCCGTGTTGACCAGACCGCTGGTGCCCGCTCCGCGTGCTTGCGAAAACCAATTGACAACCATGCCCGCGCGTTGGGCTTGGTCTTGTGATACGAGTGACTGAGCCGAGAGTGCTCCGCAGGAGAGGCTGGTCAAACCGACAAACAGGCTCAGTGCCAACGACAGAGTTCGCATTTGGAGACTCACTACAGCAGGTAAATCCAACGAGGCTCCCGATGGATGACCGAGGGTCGTCCACGGGGTCAATCAAACTTTCCGCAGGGCAAACGACCAGCGGAAAACGCACACTTTATTTTACTTGGAGCGACCGGGGAGGCTGGAAAATTCCTTTCCGCTGTGGGCAAAAACATGACTCCCGGCAAACGGCAGCGGTCGCTCGCTCGGGTTAAGCATGTTGGTAGGGCGGTCGGCAGGCATGTTCGCGGGCGCCCCAAACTGTCGTTTTTCCACGACTTTTCGCCGTCTCCTAGACCAAAATCGGCTGAATTTCTAGGATAGCCGAACGCGTTCCGGGATTACCGCTTTGGCACGGTTAGGCGCACTGAGTCCGGTGAACTTCTCGCTGGTTGGACCGGCCCGAAAGGGTTGGTCAGACCGATTGTTCACGCAGCTTTTGAGCGGGATTTACGGGAATCCGGAATTAGGCAGCGGGCTGAGTGCAAAGCCTGAGGCGGCTCAGATTCCGGTTCTTCCGGATATGGCGAAGATTTTGACAAGTCGCACTGCGACGGTAGGGGAGAAGCCTTTTTGGGTACGCGAACGAGTCAGTTCGATGCGACCGTCGACCAGATTCTGGGTTACCTGAACTTCAGTTCAGGCAACCAGGACCCGGCTTTCTTCGTTGCGCTCAACTCGCTGTTCGCCGGCTTGGCTGGTGGCTCGAGAGCTCGCGGCAAAAAGGAGCCGACCTACCAACGTGTTTACCAGTTGCTGGTGAACCGCTTGGAAAAGCTGCCACGCGACAATCAGGTATTTCAAAACGCCGAGCAAGCTCGCCGCGTCATCGAGATCTGCTTTGAGCACGTATTGCCCGCTTATCTCGATTTCCATCGCGACGTGCTCTTTCATCAGTCGGAAGAGTTTCTGTTCAATTCGCTGTTCATCGGCCGCGTCCTCGAGACGATTCTGACCAGCGATCCAATGAGTGAGCCGCCGAAGGTGCTCGTGCCGAAGATTCTCAGTCGCCTCAACGACTACCTCGGGCATCGACCGATTGCGGTACTTGAAACGCAAAAGATGGAGCCGTACCCGCAAGAATGGATTCGTCCTGTTCCACTCTATATCGAAAATGTGGGGGCAGCGGCGGGGCCTTACCAAAAGCTGGTCGAACGCGCCTTGGAGATCCTCCGCCACACTGAACCGCGGATTTTGCTCGCCGCCCAGTTTGATGTCGACAAATTGCACGAGTTGGCTCTCGACCCCAGGGCACTCGATTTCGACCACCCTGTCAACCGCCGCCCCAACCATCACTTTGGTCAGTGGGATGAGCACTCGGTCGACAATCGCGGCTATTATCGCCGCTTTATTCTCCACCAGATCACGCTGGATGCGCTCTTGCGTCGCTGTGGTGCGGAGAAAAACCTGCCAGCTGAGCAAATGTTGATGGAAGCCGGCGCCGTGCTCGCTTGCACCATGCTCATGGGGAGCGGCGTGAGCGGTTGCGGGCCGGGCGCCTACGACTCCAATACCAATCTCGGCAAGCTGGTCGTGCTGATCGCGGGATATCGCGACGAGTTCTACGCTGGGCTGATTGAGAAGCTCCCCGCAGAGCACAAACAGCGTTTGAAGATTGAAGCCCAGCAGCGACATCAGCCTTTCGGTGCGGCTCGACAAGACATTAACAACCAACTCGGAGCGGCACGCGATCGTCAATTGGTCAATTGCATGCTCGCTTCGCTCTACGCCCGCATGGGTTACGAACAAGCGGCGCTCAAGCAGGCGGATGTGGTCCCGGTCGCTTCGGCGCGAATCAATTGCCACCTCGATTGCTTGCTCAGCTCCATGCGCCGCTTGACCAAAGCCGGCGAACTCTCTGCAGCGGCGGAGATGATTCCTCGTTTCTTTGCTCAATTGCAGCGCGGGATCAAATGCGGAGCGATCGTCGACCCTTGGAACATTCTCGGATTCGACTCCAACTACAGTCTGTTCCCGGCAGCTGAAAATACGATTCGGGATCATCGCGTCGATGAACTGGTCGAACTGATGAACCAGTTCTTCGCAGCTTGCTCGCGACTTTGGTCCGAAGCAGCCGCCGCTGACCAGACCGAGTTGTGCGAAGTGATCCGCGGCGGATTTCTGAACATCGTGGAGTGGTGGCGGAAATATGCGGCTCACGAAGTCATGTCGGTCGATGCCGTGGATCCGGCGGACGTCTTCGAGGCGGCCTCGATTGTGGCCAAAGCTCTGAATCTCTGGCATCGCGGCGGCGCGGCAACTGGAGACTTGGAGTTTTGGTCGCAGCATGCCCAGCTATTTGACTCGCCCAGTGCCTACGCTTTAGTGATCGACGCGCTGCTGGAGCGGGGTGACTTCAACACCTCGCGCGCCCTGCTGGTTCACTGGCTCAGTCAAGCCGACCGGATTTCGCTCGAGCAAGGCAGTTATTCTTTTCATGATTTGCTGTGGGGATGGCTGTCGCAGCAGAAAATGGACGCTTCGGGTGAGGACTGGGGGATCGCCAGCGAGACCTGGAACCGAATCCGTAAACTTTACGATTACCTCGAGGCCAATGCCGAGCACTACTGGAAAGTGCCAGACTTCCAAGTCGGGCGACTGGCGGGCCTGGCCCAGCAAAGCGAGGAAGAGGGCGGCGAGTTTCCCGAGGAAGAGCAAGAAGAGGACATCTTCGGCGCGGCTTACGAGGACGTTGTCTATCACGATGAGACTGACGACGGTATCGATGCGCCGATCTATGAGACCAGCGATACGGTCGAGACAGAACTCGAAGCCGAGGTCGATCGCGTTGTCGACCGCTTGCAGTTTCTCGAGACGATTGCCGACTACTGGCAAATCGCGGCGACGATCCCGCTCCCTTCGCTGGAAGAGAGCAGCGGCGAGTCTTTGGAACAAATTCAGCTGCAATTGCGGCAGCGAAGGGCTCTCTTCGGCAATTGGCTCGACCAAGCCATTCACAATCGCAACCAGTTGATTGGCTTGCTCGAGAGCGTGAATGCCTACGACTTGCCACGCTCGGGCGTTGATATGGAGTCGATGTCGCAGTACGACCGCCAGCGCCTCTACAAGGAATCGCTGATTCAGCAGGTCGCTCAGAGCTGTGTCCAGCACGAAAATGCGATTCGTATGTTGGCTGCGGTCTCAGTCGCGATCGATCACCTTCACGAAGGCAGCGGCTTCGAGAAAGTTGACTCTCGGCTGGATCATCAGCAGCCGGTGATTTCTGTTTTTGCAGCGGTATTGCTCCGTCGTCCCGCAGCCGTTGTCGACCTATTCCCGAACTTGACCGATCATCTGCGTCAGCAGCGGCTGCTTTACATCCCGCTCTCTCGCGGCGGAAACCCGGAAGACTTGGTGCGATTCCGGACGACGCAAGCGGCAATGCGCGATCTGATGAGCAGCTTGCCGGGCTTGGGGTTGCTCGTCGAAACGTACGAGTTGACCGAACTGGCGATGTCGATGGAGCGGAACTGGCCTGTCGACCAAGGTGCGGTAACCGAGTTCGATGAACTTTTCCGAGTCGCTTACACCTCGATGATCAAAGCCGTCATCGATACGGCTCAGCAGTCGCGGTTGCCGCCAACAGCCAAGCGTTCGACCAAGGCCAAGGCTCGTTTTCAAGCGACGGCAGCGGATGACCGGCTGCTCTTCCAGTGCGTTGAGGACTTGACCGAGTCGATGCTGATCATCTGGCTGGAGCATAGCCGTACGCTCAGGTTGAGTGTTCTGGAAAAAGTGGGCGACCGCGCCGCTTGGCAATCGCTGGTGAAGTTCATCCAGAGCTACGGGCATGACTTGTTTACGCAGGAGTTTCTGCAGCTCTCCAACGTGCGCGCCATTCTCCATCAGGGCGTCGATGCGTGGCTGTATAAAATGCAAAGCTCTGACCTTGACGAGCGACCGAAATTGCTCGATGACATCGGCCAAGGGATTACGCATCGCCGCGCGGTTGGCGTGCTGACTCTGATTCTCGAGGCCATCATCGAGAACTACGGCAGGTACCGTGACTACAACGCGACGACCACGCAGTCGGACCGCGGCGAAATGCTTTTTATCCTGTTGGATTTTCTGCGACTGGAACGGCGTTACGACCGTGTCTGCTGGCACCTGAAACCGGTGGTCTTGGCTCATCAAATGCTCGTCCGCTGCGGCGAGACGGGGGTGGCCCGCTCGTGGCGGCGCTCTCTCGATGAACGCGTGGGGAGTGAAGCGAACCGCTACCTCGGACGGTTGCGGAAGTTGCGAGAAAAGTATTCGGTACAGATGGCATCGATCGGCCGGCATCTCGAAGGGAAGTTCATCCAGCCAATGCTGATCGATCGGTTGGCGGCGCTGGTGGAACCGGCAATGCAGGCGGCTGAACCGACCGACGCACAAGCTGCGTTCGAATTGTTGCAGAGCGAGTGCGACACGTTCGCCCGTTCATCGACAGGCGTTGGCATGGACTTGCCGGAGTGGCTGGCTGCTCTTGAGGAAGAAATCGAAAGCGTCGAGTTGCCACCGCGATTGCGTGAGGGAACGCTTCACGCTCCGCCGCTTGTTGCGCCGATTGCGATCCCCGTGGAGTCTCTGCTGGAGCAGTTGCGGATTTTGACTCTCCGCCCGCGTGAGCACTGATGTCCTGCAGTTGTTTTTTGGGGCGACGTTGATTCTTGCTTTGATCGGCGGTTCAGGCCGCCCCGATCAAGTTTGCTCGGGTGAACGCATAGGCTGCGTGTTAACTCAGCGTCTAGATTTCATTGACAACTTCCGGCTTGGCTCGCGACTGGATGGATTGAACTCGGTCCACCAGATTTCGTGTTGCCGCAGCATCGGTCGCGAAATGCAAATCGATGGTGATTGTGTGAGAGTCGCCTGGTTCGAGCCAAACGGTCCGACCTTGTTTGCGTTCGATTGATTTCGGATTGGGATAGTTGGTTGCCGGTTCCAGCCCGACAACGTAGCCATCGGCCTCAGCGACCGGGTTTTTCCAAAGCGAGAAGCAGCCCAGTTCGCTCGGCGCGAATTCAATTGCGCTAGCCGCAGTACCCGCGGCGTTTTCCAGCACGGCGAGTGACCTGCCATTTTCGTCAGCCAGTGGGCTGAAGAAGTAAACCTGCTCTTCAAAGCCGGATTGCGGAGCGGGCATGACGGACCATTGGCTCATGCCGCTGGCTGCATGGGCATTGCGTGGCGCAAGCTTGAGGTGAGGCACATGAATTCGCGAGCCCGCATCAAGCAGCGGTTGACCGAGGTTGTAGTGATAGAGCATTTGGAAATCGCGTCGGGTGCCAGCGAGATTCTCTACGCGGTCTTCGATCTGGATTCGCGATTGCCCTTCGAAAAATCGGTAGGTCGTCCAGAGTCGCCACTTGTCAAAATGAAAACGGATTTCATCGACACAGCCGCTGACCTCAAGAACACCCGGGCTGGGCGAACGGGCTTCCAGCGAGTGCGCTGGAAGATTCGCAATCCGCCCGTGAAGCGGATGAACGAGTTGTCCCCGATCGTCATGTTCCGGAGCGCCGTTGCTGGTCAGCCCGCAGCGGACGAGAAGTTCCGTAAATCCATCGAGCCAGCCCAAGCCGCTCGGTTCGCCCAAATCGACGAATTGAGGATGCACCGGACGTCGCTGGGGACTGCGCCAAACGAATTCCTGATTGCCGACTTGGACACTTTGTAATCCGAGTCCCCGGGTCGGCAAAAGTATCGCAGTGAAATTCGCGGCCAGTTCGACGCGCAGTAAATCGACCCCCGAACTTACCCCCTCAGTGAGTGTCTCAAGCTGAAGGCAACCCGGATCCGTGACACTGTTTTCGATATTGATGGGGAGCATATTCAAAAAATGGAAATGAGTTCGTGAAAAGTAAGAGATTAATCAGAGTGATGACGAACTGGGCGTGTCTTTGTCTTGCTTCTCGGTCTCGTTTGGAAACCCTCTAGACTTGGTCACCCGCGTTTCCCCCTAGGCTCGGCGATCGAAGTCGCCTGGTCAACTCACCTCTGCAAAAATCCGCTTGTTGATTAGTTCCCCTTTTGGCAGGCGGCATTTGGGGCTCGAATCTGCTATTCTAGCCGGTTCTGGGGGAGCCATTTTCGCTTACAGAATTTATGGTCCTGCTGCAGACTCGTTTTACCGAGTGAGCCGCGGCCGGGCGAATGGCGTGGGCAGATTTTCTCCACGCTCGTCTCCCCATTTTGCTTTTTTAAAACAACACCATTTCGTCAGCAGCTGGAAAATAAGCACTCATGAGTTCTGATTCGATTGTCAAAGCGGATAACGTTGGCCGGATTCTCGACCAAGCCCTCGATG
>JBJTQD010000678.1:0-6114 GCA_046075445.1 Planctomycetota bacterium | reverse complement strand
TATTCCTCAGCGTCCAGCACAGCGGAAATCCCCCTCGTTTTCGGCCCCTCAGAATGGGCTGAGCCAACGTCCTGGCTGTTGGGCTTCAGCCCGCAAAGGCAAGTTCGCCACAAAGCGAGTATTGCGTGGCAAATCTAACGCCTCGCTGCATTCGAAACTCAACCGCGAACAGCCGCCCCAACAGCCCAACAAACAAAGCCGTCTCAAACGGCTGCCACCCGTCGCAAAAAAATGATGGTGAGACCGAACAGAAAAACTCTTTCTCCCCCTCGCCCCCTTGGGAGAGAGGGGGGCCGGGGGGTGAGGGGGTCAGCAGCGAAGTCTAACTCAGCCTCTCCCTTCTTCCACCCCGACACAAGCTTTCCGAACTAGTCGCCCATCACATCGCTCTCGCGATTCTTCGCTAGTTCGTTGACCACCTCTTCGTACTTCTTAGTCAACTCTTGGACCTCTTCCTTCGCCGAATCGCGTTCGTCTTCACCGATCACTTTGTCCTTCTCGGCCTGTTCAATTGCCTTGTTTCCATCGCGTCGGATGTTGCGGATCGAAACGCGAGCCTCTTCGGCCAGTTCCTTAATCCGAGCCACCATCTTCTTTCGCACATCCGTCGAAAGCGGCGGCACGTTAATGCGTACGACTCGGCCATCGCTCTGCGGATTGAAACCGAGGTCGCTGGCGATAATCGCCTTCTCGATGTCTTTGATCACACTCGGATCGTAAGGGCGAATCACAATTTGCTGAGGCTCAGGGGCACCGACCGAGGCAATCTGCTTGATTGGCGTTGGCGAGCCGTACACATCAACACGCAGCGAATCAACCAACCCCGGATTGGCTCGACCCGTTCGAATACCGCTCAAGTTCTTCTTGAGGTTATCAACTGCCTTGTCCATCCGCTCTTCGGAATCCATCAGAATTTCATCAACTGCCATAGCCGAACCTGTTTCAATGAATCGAAGTGAATCTTGACTGTACCAAAAGCCCGAAATCACCAACTTAGTCACGCAATTGCGTGAAACGAACGCTTGGGGGTGAACCGCCTTAAAGCTAAGACCGCTGCTTAAATTGCAATCCGGGCTGAGATAATTGTACCGATTTTTTCACCCGTGATTGCCCGCTGGATGTTTCCCTCTTTCTGGAAATTAAAGACCATGATCGGCAACCCATGCTCGCGGCAGTGGGTAATTGCGGTCGAATCCATTACCCGCAGATTCTGTTCAATTACGGCGTCATAAGTAAGTTCGGGATAGAGCACGGCATGCGGGTTTTTCTCCGGGTCTTGGCTGTAAACCCCGTCGACCTTGGTCGCCTTCATCAGCACGTCGGCGTCCAGTTCCAAACCCGCCAAAGCCGCTGCCGTGTCGGTCGTCACATAGGGTCGCCCCGTTCCGGCGGCGAGAATAATCACCCTCCCCTTCTCCAGATGACGTTTGGCTCGCCGCCGAATGTACGGCTCGCAAACCCCGTCCATTCGAATAGCGCTGAGCAATCGGGTCGACAGCACAAGCGATTCCAGCCCATCCTGCAGGGCCAAGCCGTTGATTACGGTCCCCAGCATTCCCATGTAATGAGCCGTCGCTTCATTCACCACGGCGTTACGGGAAATAAACTGACTCCCTCGCAAAATGTTACCGCCACCAATCACGATCGCAATTTGGCAGCCCAGCTTTTGTGCCTGAGCGATCTGCTCCGATACCTTTACGACCGAGTCCATGCTGATCCCCCGCTCGCCAGCATGCGAGAGACTTTCACCGGAAAGCTTGAGAATGATCCTCTGAAACTTCAGCTCTTCTGACATCTTATTCCTTGCTCGCGTGACAAAACCTGTGTGAACCGGAGGGAGAGTCTTGCTTACCAGCACGACTCAGATAGCGAACGATCAGGGCAGAAAAAAAGCCCCGGAGAAAACTCCGGAGCTTGTGTCACTCAACATGATCAGTTGAGTTCGCCGAGTACCCAGTGAACATACTGTTTGATGTTCATTCCTTTGCTCTTGGCGAACTGGCCAACGGTCTGCTTGTCGTCTTTGACAAACGGCTGCTCGAGCAGCACAGACTCAGCGAAGAAGTTTCGCAGCCGACCGTCGACCATTTTGTCGACAATGCTCTCGGGCTTGCCTTCCTTGAGTGCTGCCTCGCGGAGAATTTCTCGCTCCTTGGCAATCAAAGTTGGGTCGAGCTCTTCCTTGGTCAAAGCTCGCGGACGCATCGCTGCAATGTGCATGCAGACGTCCTTGCCACGTCATCGGCTCCGCCATCGATTCCGAGCAACACGCCGGCAACGGTTCCCGAGTTGTGGCTGTAACCGCCGGTTCCGCCTTCCAATCGCTGAATCCGCCCAACATTGAAGACTTCGCGAATCCGGTTGAACAACTCGTCCTTCTGTTCACGCAAGGTCACGCCCTTCTTGCTGGGCGAGGGGCAGTCGAGCAATTGCTCGGCGTTCTGAACCGAAGGGGTGTGAGCCAAAGCTTGGGCCAAATCATTCGCGAGTTGCACGAACTCTTCGTTGCCAGCAACTGGAGCGCTTTCGCACTTCAGTTCCACAATCGCCCCGGCTGACTTGCCTGAACCACTGTAAATTCCGAAGCGACCAAAAGCCGTTTCGCGATCGGCTCGCTTGTTCAGCAATTGGTTGCCCTTCTTGCGGAGCACTTCAATCGCCAGGTCCATGTCGCCGTTGGCCTCGGTCAAAGCTGACTTGCAATCCATCAGCGGCAAACCGGTCCGCTCACGCAACTTCTTGACATCTACAGCCGAAATTTCTGCCATCTTTTTTTCTCCGCCAATCCAGTGTGATGGTGTTTGTTTTTAAATTCTGTTTTGTGGTTTTATCGAATCTATGTGAAGCCGTGATGTGGCCTTCGTTTTTTACTAACTCGACCCTCTGCCCGTCGCATTGCAGGCCGCAGGGTCAACTGCGACCGCAAGGGCGGTTGCAAGCCAATTGAGAATCACCGTTAGAGCGAGATGTCCGTCTGCCCAAACGGGAGAGACAGGTTGCGAGGCCGCAGTTCGCCCAGCCGCACAGAGAGCAGCAACTGCTCGCTGGAGAGCTGACTCGGGATAGACCACTCAAAGCTGCCGCTCAGCGAGCGATACCGGGCGGCCCTCTCAGGCCACCCAGTCAAAAGCTCGCAGGAAAAAGACCGACGAATTATTCGTCGCCACCCTTGTCCGGAACTTGCTGAGGCTTGACTTCAGCCCCTTCGTTCTTGGCAACTCGAGTCTTCGAACCGGAGAGAACCGCGTCCGCCAAGTGCGAGACAATCAGCTCGATGGAGCGAATACCGTCGTCGTTTCCTGGAATCGGCAGGTCAACGTGGTCCGGGTTGCAGTTGGTATCAATTAGGGCAACCGTGGTCACGCCCATCGCCCGGGCTTCCTTCACCGCATTGTGTTCCTTATTCGGATCCACCATGACAATGCATTGCGGCAAACGGTTCATGGTGCGAATGCCGTTCAGGTTGCGGTACATCTTGCGATATTCCCGAGCCAACGACGATTGCATCTTTTTCGAATAGCTGTTGATCTCGTCGGTGCTGCGAATGCGTTCCAGCTCTTCCAAACGAGCCATCCGGTTGCGAATCGTCCGGAAGTTGGTCAAGCAACCACCCAGCCAACGTTCAGAAACGAATGGCATACCGCAGCGTTGTGCTTCGCGCTGGATAATCGATCCAGCTTGTCGCTTGGTGCCGACGAACAGCACCAAGCTGCCGTCGCCAGCGATGCCCGAGACAAACTTCTTGGCTCGCAGCAATCCGCGAACCGTTTCGCGGATGTCGATCACGTGGATTTGATTCTTGCGACCGTAAATGTAAGGCCGCATTTTGGGATTCCAGCGACTGGCTCGGTGGCCAAAATGTACGCCGGCATCAACCAATTCTTGAACTATATTCTCAGCCATAAATCGAAATACCCTTCCGCCAGCTCCAGTCAGCCAATCAGACCAAGAGCACTCAAGCCTCAGGAATCCCTGAATGCCGAGATTTTCAGCTCGTGGTCAATTTGGTGATGACATGCCCTTTTAAACGTCAAACCAACCAAGAACTCTGGTTTCGCAGAGGCAAGGCACGATGGGCCGACGCAAAGGCAATCTAGGACTTGGCAAAAAAACAAGAAAAAGCGAACCTACCAACAGCGGAATGTTCGTGGAAACGAAGCCGTTTCCAAGTCCAAAGTTTAGCGTTTTCGGCCCTTGGCTTCAACCGGTTTGAGAACCAATCAGAACCCCGAACGCTGCGGATTCACTCAAATTCGGATAATTTAGGGTGAAACATGAGCCGACAGTCTCCGCCGGGCAAGCCCGGCCGAAGTCGGAGTCAAACAGCCCAATCGCCACGTTCGTAATCTTTTGAATCGCGTGACCGCAGCGAGCCCTTCCCAAACATGAGCGAAAATTTCGCCTGCTCTAACTGCCGAATGCTGCTCCAAATCAGCCCCGAGCAACTCGGTAAACAAGTTCGCTGCCCCGTCTGCGGCTCGATTTCAGTCTTTGGCAGCCCGGTCGAAGAAAGCCAACAGAGCGATAAACGGGACGATTGGAGTCCAATCAACGAGTCGCGACTCACCCCAAGCCCCCCGCGAGAAGATCGAAATACAGAGCGAGCTAGACCTCAACCGCTGAAGGCTTCACCAGACCAGCTGGGAGGTAACTGGGAAACGGTTCGTCCAGCCCCGACTAACCCCAACCGCAAATCAGACAACACAAAACCGGCTGCCGATACGTTCGTCATCGACGAAAATCAGCTGGCTGAGAACCAATCAAAATTTGACAGAAACTGGAAAATTGGATTTGTGCTCAGCTTGCTGCCCGTAATCGGCATGGCATTTGGGTTTTGCATCTGCTTCGCCTACATCCCGTCTGTTCCGCTCGGGCTCGGCTTGCTCGGAGTCGCCTTCACTTCAAGAAGCAAAAGGGGACCGAAAGAGCTCAATTACGTCCTCGCCGGAATCGGAATCCTAGTCTCCCTTTTTTACTTAGTGCTTTGGCTCATCTATCTTCTCTCAGGCTGAGCAGTCCATTTCGGCCGGGCCATTGGACTCGCTGTGAACCGAAAAGCTCGTCCGCTGCAAATCACGAGCAACAGCCGGACTTCGCGTCCAGCTCGCGCAACTTCTCAACTCGCCGCGCGTGCCGCCCGCCTTCGAAAGCGGTCTCCAACCAGAGCTTGACAATCGTTTCGAGTTGCCGCTGGTCGAGCGCATCGCCTGGCAGACAAAGTACATTCGCATCGTTGTGGCGGCGACTCATCTCAGCCGTATGCAGGTCGTGACAGACTGCGGCTCGAACCCCAGCGACCTTGTTGGCCGCGATCGAAACTCCGATTCCGGTGCCGCAAATCAGCACACCGCGCTGGACCGTTCCGTTTGCGACTGCCCGAGCAACTTCCGCGGCGATATCCGGGTAATCGACGCTCTCCGTTGAATGCGTCCCGAAGTCGACTGGCTCGGCTCCTGCGGTGCGGATCGCTTCCGCTGCCCAAACCCGCTGCTGCAATCCTCGGTGGTCACTTCCAATTCCAACTTTCATCGCCGCATTCCTTTCTCTCGCGAAATTCGTAGCCGCAAGTCATCAGGTCCCGTTCGGGTCCGACTCGCCATCGCGTTTGAGCAGCGGATGGTTGCCGACCCACCATTTCAGGTTTTCGTCGATCTGAGCCGCACAGCGGCGATAGAAGTCAACGGGCAACCCAATCGGATCGCTAATGTCACCCGTGCCCCGAGCAACGGTGTACGTTCGATTGACTGCAGCGGGAAACTGAGCGAGCAACGCCTGCCGGTGCCCCTCGGTCATCGTCAGAATCAAGTCCGCATTCTGGACCAACCGCTCCGTAACCGGCTGACTCGAGTGCCCTCCAAGATCGATGCTATAGTCGCGCATCGTCTCGACCGCTTGATTGCTGGCTCGCGCTCCGGGCATCGCGGCGACGCCAGCCGAGGTAACGGTGATGCCTACGCTGTTGATTTCATTCAGGTCGCAGTTGAGCGTGTCGGCCAGTCGCTTTCTGAGCAACCCTTCCGCCATCGGACTGCGGCAGGTGTTTCCGGTGCACACCAAGAGAATGTTTATCGCGCTCATAGTTTTCAGCGTTGGTTCATCCAAAACGCCGCTCCG
>JBJTQD010000677.1:0-2461 GCA_046075445.1 Planctomycetota bacterium | reverse complement strand
GGTTGCGCTCGCAGAGCCGAGCTGACCCTACGCTAAGCTAAAGCGCCCTGTCGGGGCGAAGAGCAGTGTAGTAATGGTGGGTTTGTCTTTGACTTCTTCGAAGAATGTCTGACTCTTGATTTGCATGATGAACATTCGCTGCGATATTTTCCACGCCATGCAATAAATTCCCGTTCTCCGTCAGCCGGGGCTTCGCGCCAGCCCCCGGTTGGGCAACTCATGTTCGTGTAGCAGCGTTTCGTAGCCGCAGACGCACTTGCGATTCACCTCGCCTGCGCCAAAGCCTAGCGGCTTTGGGCTTCGGCTACGGGCTAAACGAAAAACCGGCTTTACGGACTGAACGAATTAGTGGCCGCGACACGATGATTCTGCCCAAAAAGCCAGCTTGTGTTATGCAAGCATACCGACCTAAATTAGGGGCATTCCCTTTCCCGTTTCGCCAGCTGCTTTTGGTTTGCCGCTTTGCCTGCATTTCGCTCCTTCCTGAACACGGACCCGCCACTGCTCGTCGACCTTTGGCGTCGGCAGCGGCGTTTTCGTGGTTTGGCCGATCGGATTTCCGGAACCGCTTTGGAGCAGCTGGTTTTTTCCAAGCCTTACTTCGATCCAGCCGGGCTGATTTTGGCGGTCGAGGGGGACCAGCCGCTCGGTTTTGTACATGCGGGCTTTGGGCCGAACGCGACAAGGCAAGACCTCGACCAGACGACCGGGGTCATTTCGGCTTTGCGTGTGCCGGAAGTTGAGGGGAGTGAAAGCGTTGCAAACGGCTTGCTGGAGCGAGCTTTTGAATACCTTCAGCAACGCGGAGCCAGAGAGTGCTTCGCCGGGTCCGTCTTTCCTTTCGCACCGTATTACCTTGGTCTGTACGGCGGCAGCCGAATCCCGGGCGTGCTCGACGACGATACGACAACTCGGCAGGGCTTGGCCACCGCTGGCTTTGAGCAACAAGATGAGATCGTCATTTTTCAAAGGCACTTGGCTGGCTACCGATCAATCGTCGATCGCCAGCAGATGTCAGTCCGTCGTCAGTATCAGCTATCGAGCAACACCGACCCGGAATCGACCAACTGGTGGGATGCGTGCACCTTGGGATCGACCTTGCGAACGCGATTCGCTCTGCACGACCGCAAGTCGAATGCAAACGTCGCGGAGGTCACCTATTGGGATATGCAGCCGCTCGCTTCTTGCTGGGGCGTCGCGGCGATGGGGCTGTACGATCTGCAAGTGTCGGCTGAAGCGCGTCGCTGCGGGCTCGGGACGTTCCTGGTGTGCGAGTCGCTGCGGGCTCTTTCTCAGCAGGGGATCTCGCTCGTCGAAGCTCAGCTTCGCAAGTCCGATGCGATTGGTTGCAATCTGTTTCAGAAACTTGGCTTTGAACAAGTCGGCAGCGGTCACATCTTTCACAAGTCATTGAGTTAATCCGCGGGAACTTTTCATTATGGCCGGTTCTAGTCTGTTTGCCCTGCTCGACGATATTGCTTCGCTGCTGGATGACATCGCAGCGATGAGCAAAGTCGCGGTGAAGAAAACGGCTGGGGTTCTCGGCGATGACTTGGCCCTCAATGCCCAGCAGGTCGCTGGGGTCGCTACCAATCGCGAAATCCCGGTTGTTTGGGCGGTGGCCAAAGGTTCACTGGTCAACAAAGCGATCCTCGTACCGCTCGCTTTGCTGATCAGCTGGCTCGCTCCGTGGGCAGTGAAACCGCTATTGATGATCGGTGGTGCCTATCTTTGCTTCGAGGGGGTGGAGAAGGTGCTGCACAAGTTGCTGCATCGCCACGAGAAGCACGCAGGGGATGACCCGCATACGCCAGAGATCGAAGAGACACAATTGTCGGAGGGCGAAATCGCCGCGCTGGAAAGGCAGCGAGTTTGGGGCGCCATTCGAACCGACTTTATTCTGTCAGCCGAGATCATCGTGATTTCATTGGGCGTGTTTGCGCAGGAGACGCTGCTCAAGCAACTCGGCGCGTTTGTCATCATTTCACTGGCGATGACTGTGGGCGTCTATGGGCTGGTAGCCGGGATTGTGAAACTCGATGACCTTGGGCTGTATTGGCTGAAATCAAAGAGCAAAGCATTGCAGCAGTCTGGTCGGGGTTTGCTTTGGTTTGCCCCGTGGCTGCTGCGGTTTCTTTCGTTCGCTGGTACCGCGGCGATGTTTTTAGTCGGTGGCGAGATCATTCTGCATGGCATTGAGCCGTTGTACGAGCAAGTTCATCACTGGTCGGAGGCGATTTATCACTGGCCGACCCTCGGCTGGTTGGCTGCGTTCTTGTTTGAGTTAGCCTGTGCGCTAGTGGTTGGATTTCTCGCCGGTGCGGTTGTGCTGGGAGCAGTGAAGATTTTCTCGGCGGTCTGGCCGGGAAAGAAAAAGCAGGGGCAACACTGAGGGACGGAAGAGGGATAAACACAGAGGGCACAGAGAACGCGGAACAGGAGGGGGAAGAGTTTTGCGGAT
>JBJTQD010000676.1:0-7985 GCA_046075445.1 Planctomycetota bacterium | reverse complement strand
GTAGGCCATCGAGTCGGCTGCGGCTTTGCTCGTGTCGGGAACCGGAACGACAATCGTATCGGCGTCGATTTGGAATAGAGGGTCCTGCTTCTCCAGAGTCGCCAATTCTTTACCGAGCGCTGTGCGAGCCAAGTAGACACTGCGGCTATCCAGGGTGCTGGCCACGTTGGCGAAGTAAATCCACTCGAAGAAACAGTGCGCGCGGCTGGGCTGTGCAGCATACTGGCTGATTTGGATTTTCCCGTCGCGAATAACAATCGCATGGCCCGGTGCGAGCGACTCGATTTCGTTTCGCTGAAAGCCGAGGTTGACGAGCGCCACGCTTTCGCTGGCCGCAGCGAACAGGGGGCCGCGGACGGCGTAGCAGAGCGGCTTGATCCCCTGCGGGTCGCGGGCGAGCAGCATTTCGCCGTTGGCGTTAATCAGTGCGATGGAATAGGCTCCATCGAGTCTCAGCGAAACGACGCGCATCAATTCATCGAGCGGGATGTCCGGGTTGGCTTGCAATGCGCGAGAGAACTCGTGCAGGAGCACCTCGGTGTCGGTGCGGCGGACGAGATGGTGCTGGCCATCAGCCAGTAGTTCATTCGCTAACTGCTGGTAGTTAGCCAATTGCCCGTTGAAGGCGAAGCTGAACCAAAGACGCTTGTGAAAGTGGTGGTTCTCGAAGGGCTGGGCGTAGCTCCGATCGTTCTTTCCACAGGTCGCGTAACGCACATGGCCGATCGCTGCCGTGCCGCAGTAATCTTGCATCAGGCTTTCTGCTTTACCCGCGTGGGAAAGCCGAAACACCTCTTGCACTGAGCCGAGGTCGCGATAGGTGTCGATCACTTGACCATTTGTGGGACGCGGGTGATATCGCGAAATGCCAGCCGAAAGTTGGCCGCGGTTTTGCATGTCTTGCAGCATCCGCGGCATCAATCGAGTTGCTTGGCAAGGGTCAGCCAGCGGAAGCAGTTCGCTGGTTTGCTCGCTGGGCAGGTGGTAGATCGCGGCCACTCCGCATTCGTGAAACAGTTCGCTCATGAGTCCCCACCGCTTTGCCCGATAAAGGCTGCCAGGCCGATTGTCAGAATTCAGGCTCAATCGCCCGTCAGTCTGGACTTGATTTTAACTTTCTACAGCACGATTCGACAGGCCTGAAAAATGCCGATGAAACGTTGCTCTGTCACCCATTCGCTGGCTGGTAAATCTTTACTGTTCGGCACATGATGGGGGTTTTCCGTCCCCGAGGAGAGTTCGCGTGTCGCAAGCTTGGGTCGCCCAACGTTCACTCCAATTTGACAGTAGTGGCATTCGGCGAATGTTTCAACTCGCCCGGCAGATCAAGGATCCGGTCAATCTCTCGATCGGCCAGCCCGACTTTCCAGTTCCGCAGCCGATCAAACAGGCAATGATCGAAGCGATCGAAGCGAACCAGACCGGCTACACGCTGACCGAGGGAATTCCACCGCTGCGAGAAAAACTTCAAGCTGCTGTCGACCAGCAATTCGGCCACGCCGATCGCAAAGTGATGGTCTGCTCGGGAACCAGCGGTGGCTTAACTCTAGCGTCGCTCGGGTTGGTCAATCCCGGCGAAGAGGTGATTTACCTCGACCCATACTTTGTGATGTACCCGGGAGCGGTTGCTCTGGCGGGAGGGATTCCAGTTCGCATTTCAACTTATCCTGACTTCCGTCTGCCCCTGGAGAAGATTGCCGCTGCGATCACCCCGCGGACCAAGATGATTCTGCTCAACAGCCCGGGTAATCCAACGGGTGTCTGCTACACGCGGGAGGAACTGCGTCAGGTCGCGGAGTTGGCCGCGGCGCACAACATCTGTTTGGTCTCAGATGAAATTTACAGCCGCTTCAGTTTTGACCAGCCACACTGCTCGCCGGCTGAATTCAATCCAGCCACCATTGTGATTGATGGCTTTTCCAAACCATACGCGATGACGGGCCTCCGTTCGGCTTACCTGCACGGCCCGGCGGAAGTGATCGATGCCTTGGCCCAGTTGCAGCAATTGACCTTCGTCAACGCGCCGACTCCCGTTCAGTGGGCCAGCATCAAAGCGATGGATGTGGACATTTCGCCTTATGTTTCCGAGTACAAGCGGCGGCGAGATTACCTGCTGGCAGAGTTGCAAAAAGACTACGAGATTTCGTTTCCGGGCGGCGCATTTTATCTTTTCCCGAAATTGCCTTGGGGCGATGGAGAGTCCTTTTTTCAAGCAGCACTTGCGGAGAGCATGCTGATTATTCCCGGCAAGATCTTCAGCGCGGAGGATTCCCACTTCCGCATTTCCTATGCGACCGATGAACGGACGCTGCAGCGGGCGGTCGAGATTCTGAGGCGATTGGCGAGCAAGCGTTAGAACGCAGGGCAGGGGAGTCTAGGCGGTCTTTTCGAATTCGGCTCGGTAAACCGGCAGGCCATGCAGCTTTGTGCGCCGCTCGAAATGGGTTTTGAATGACTCATCTGGCTCTGCAGGTAGTTCGACTGGCAGAGGTCCCCGCAGACTTGAACTCGCAACGATGATTTCATTGCCCGAGAGGAAGTATTCCTCGACGTCGGTCCAGAAGTGAAGTCGCCCCATTGGCTTGAGGACCCGCTCCACGGCCTGCACCAATTCCGCTCTGACCACTCTTCGCTTGCGATGCCGGGCCTTCCACCAAGGGTCCGGAAAGTAGATGTGGACGGAGTCAGCACAGGCATCGGGGAGGCTTTCGCGCACAAATTTTACGGCATCGCCAGCAAGCACTCGGACGTTGCCTCTGCCTTGCTGCGCACAGCGATAGGCAGCAAAGCGGGCGTACTTCTTTGCGATCTCGATGCCGAGAAAATTCTCGCTGGGGCGAAAACCTGACTCTGTAACGAGGAAGTGCCCTTTGCCGCTACCGATCTCGACATGCAACGGCCGCGGTTGGGGAAACAAACTTCCCAACTCGAATGGTTGCGGCAGGTCGGCAATCTCCCGAAACAGAGGAGCAAAGTCGACATCAGGTTTTAAACGGGGTAACGCACGCCGGCCCATGTTTGCTTCGAAATAAGGTGACTGCTCTGACTTGCCGCGAGACTGGCAAAAAAAAATCGACAGCCGAACTGTCGATTTGAAACAATTTAAAAGATTTCACTTCGCACACTATGGAGTGCGAATGTTCTTTCGCTTCAGTCGCTTTGCCTTTGAATTGGCGGGACGCTTGCCGTGATTGGCTTTCTTGATAACTCGATGTGGCTTGGCCATGTTCTCTGTTTCTCCAAAAAAATGTTCGGTGTCGGGCAGGTTCTACCCAGTTCCCTCTATCGTTATCGGGAATTCAGGCTCCCAAGGGTGCGTTTTCCTCGCTGAACGGGTCGCCCCAAAAACGACAACGCAAAAAGAGCTGCATAATTAACCCCGCCAAACCAATCCCGCGGTACCCGTCCTGACTGTTGGATCTTGTCCGCAGAATCGGACTCCATCGAATCAGGCATGGCTTCAAAATCAGCTTTGGCGTGAACGGGACTGCTCTCTCTGGGCGTTTTGCGCAGCAGTCGCCCTAAGGAGCGGTTAAGTCCTGAGCCCCCAACTTAACATTCCAAGGCATTTTGCGGAAGAAGCAATTTTGTCCATGGTCGGCATTCTCCCTACGACCCTAGCTCTTTGCCTGACAACGCCAGCCGGACCGGAGGGCATCTTCGCTGGAAGATAGTCGATGTTTTTCATTGAGACCGACCGCTTCCCCCAATAAAATGCCCGTTTGGCCGATTTTTCAAATACTGGAGCAGCCATGACTCGCAAACTGATCATCGACGGAGACATGGGGACAGATGACGCCGTCGCCCTCTGCATGCTCATGTTTGACAGTCGAGTCGAACTGGTCGGGCTGACGGCCGTGGAAGGGTGTGTCACGGCTGAACAAGCGAACCACAACCTCCAAGCGATCGTTTCCGAACTCGATCCGGCTCGACATCCTCGTTTGGGAATGGCGGTATCGGCATCGGGAGCTCCCCCCATCACCGGACGGCATCTCTACGGAGAGGATGGCTTGGGGAACACTCATTTCGAGATCCCCTCGAAGCAGCACTTGCTGAATTCCGAAAAGCTGATCATCGACTTGGTTCGCAAGTCTCCCGGAGAAGTATCCATTCTCTGTCTTGGACCGATGACCAATTTGGCCCGAGCCATTCAGCGAGACCCAGCGATCGAGACGATGGTCGATCGAGTCATTATTGTTGGGGGAAGTTTTCAAGGTGTTGGTAACGTCACGCCAACCGCTGAGTTCAATTTCTACTTTGACCCCGATAGCGCTCGCGCTGTCCTGAGATCAAAGCTGACGAGAACCCTGATCCCCTTGGATGTCACTCGGCAGCTCTCGTTTGGACTCGATCTACTGAATGAGTTGCCCGGAGAAGCGACCCGCTGTGGCTTGTTCCTGAAACAAGTCCTGCCATTCGCCTATCGCGCATACCGCCAGCAACTCGGACACGAAACCATTACGCTCAATGATGCCGTAGGTGCACTCGCCGTCTCTGAACCGGAACTGTTCGAGTATGAAGACATGGCTGCCGATGTTGAGACCGAAGGCGAGTTGACTCGCGGGATGACGGTATTTGACCGTCGAGTTCCTCAGGAGTGGCGATCGAATCTGGAAGTGGCGACGTCGATTCGAGTCGAAGCGGCTCGGCAATATCTGATCGACCAACTTCAGGTCGCGGGGCGCGCGACCAGCCATTAGACAGCCAGGTTGCTCAATGGAGCGGCTAACAGTGACTCGGTTAGTCAGCCTTCTCGCGGACTTCAACCGTCAGAGTCACTTCTTCGGTCTTGCGCAGGGCCTTTAGCGGAACCTTCTCGCCGATTCGAGCCAAGCTGACCAAAGTGACCAAGTGCGAATCATTGAGCACTTTGCGTCCGTTGAATTCGACTACCAAATCGTTTTCGCGAAGCCCGGCGAGGTCGGCTGGACTGCCCGGAGTCACTGCTGAAATCAGCGCGCCATGACCGCGGTTGAAGCCCATATCGAGGGCCTTGCTCGGTGAGAAACTGCCATCCATAGAGACGCCCAAAAATCCCCGTTTGACGTAACCGATATCGACCAAGTCGGTCACAATTCGCATCACCATGTTGATCGGGATGGCAAAGCCGATTCCGTCGCTTCCGCCGGAATTGCTGGCAATCGCCGTATTCAAGCCAATTACTTCGCCATCGAGGTTAAACAGCGGCCCACCGCTGTTGCCTGGATTGATCGAAGCGTCAGTCTGAAAGAAATCCTGATACTTAACCCCCTGAGGTCCAAGTTCCAGATCATGTCGCGACCGAGCGCTAATGATTCCCTGACTGACTGAGTGGCTCAACCCAAATGGGCTGCCAATTGCCACCACATAGTCACCGATTTCGACCTCGTCGCTATTTCCAAGCCGGGCAGGTGTGAGTGCTTCCGATTCCATTAGCAGGACGGAAACGTCTGCATCCTTGTCATGCCGAACGTCAGTTGCACGATAAGCCAAGTCTTCAATCACGACTTGAATGTTCCCAAGTTCCGCGCCTTCAATCACATGGTAGTTCGTGACCACAAAGTTTCGGCCGCGATACTTAATCACAATTCCTGAACCGGCTTCTTCGATCATCGCAGCGCGAGCGGAGTAGCTGTTGTCGTTATTCCGAGTTCGAGTCTTCTTTGCCTCGATGTGTGCCACCGCTGGACTGGCCGCCTTTACGAGCAGGCGAAGCATTCCAAATTCGCGTGAAGAGCGATTGCCACCGCGAAACTCGATTTCACCGAGTTCAGTTCGATCAGAAGCAGAAGAGAGTTCGACCTGAGCGAAACTGGGCTCGACAAGGGAAGCCCCGAATAACAAGGCAACAAATCCAATAGTTGCCCGGAGTCGGGTAGCGGAAGTCAGAAGGCGGCATTCAGTATTCATGGACAGTTTCATTCAATCGATTGGATTACTCTGGATGCGCTGGACCAATCCCTACAAAGCTAACCGGGAACCCAGGCTTGAACGAGCCCTTCAAAGTCAGGCCAGCGCGGATTTATCGATTTTGTCTGTTAAAGTTTGACGGTCAGGAAATATTGAAGTCCAAGTCGGTCAGTCGATAGTCGTCTGACCGCGGAAGGAGCCTTCCCCAATCGGGAGATCGCGAGTTGCCATCGGACTCTGATTGTCGTTGGCATTCTATGCATGTCGTTGCGTAAGGGAGAGCTTGCAGTCTCGCGACTGGAATACTTTGATTGCAGTTCTCGCAAACTCCATAACGACCGGATGCCATCAACTGCAGGGCAATTTCCACGCTTGCCAATTCGCGAGAGGCAACCTCTGCGAGTTGCGAACTAAGTTCGCCAAAGGCCGAGTCGCTGGCGAAGTCGATTACGTCGCCGACAGAGTCCTGGTTCATTTGCTTCAGGAGGCTGTCGTCACCTGCCAGCGCTTGGCGCAACGCATCACGGCGTTGCAGCAGCACGGCTTTCATGTCCTTTAAGATCTCTTTGCGTCCCATGGCTGGGTCCTCTGGGCTGGCGGGAACGGATTGAAAACGCCAGCTTGGCGATCGATTGAGACAGGGAGAAATCTCCCCGATCGGCGATGCGGCAAAATGGCTGGTCGCTGAAACTATAGGTTTGAGTTTCGAGGGGTCGGGGAAATTTTCCGGCCGTTTTGGCCAAGCTTTTCGGAATGAATCGCCGGCCGAAACTTTGCTTGACCAAGCCAACCACACCGCACGAAACCTATCCCAGCCGTCACAACCGGTAGATCCGTTCTGATTGGTCCACTCAAGTTCCAGATGGATTAGCAATCGAACTTCACGATTTGACCGCAGTCAGAGGTCGACCTACTGTTCGACATCCGCGGCGGACACGCTGCATCTGCAACCTGAGTTAGAAGTGGTCCTACTTCATGAACCCCGGACGAAAACCAGTAACGAATCGAGTGCTCAGCCGTCGCTTCACAGCGGCGACGCCGGCCGAGAAAGTTGAGTTTCTCAGCTCTCGGCTGGAACGCATGATCAAAGGACTGCAGTTCTTCGCGGGTTACTGTGACCTGGCTCCAAGTGAGTTCCGCGCAGAGGTCAAACAATTCGTCGACTTGGCAGAGATCGAACTGCGTGAGGGCTTGAAAGCATTGCAATCGGGAGCGCGAGGCGATTCTTTTCCGCCCGTTTCCGCCGCGGAATCGGCTTCGCAGCCAACGCTCGCTGCAACTGTCCACGCACCAACAGCCGGCGAAGATACAGCTCCCACTCTGGTGGATACCTCTTCAGACCCTCTGCTTTCAAATCCAAACGCCAATCTGAACTCGCTTGGAGTGAGTTTCGATTCAATGGCCCAAATGGCCGAAGTCCCTGAAGCGAACGATTTGGAGGCGATCCTCGCTCGACTGCAATCATACGGTGAGGCTTTGGATACGGGCGATGTCGAAGGGCGAAAAGTCGGAACTCAGCCCGGTCGTGATGCTCGCGAAATGCTGCTCGGTTTTGAAGTCTGCCGGATGGACTCTGACCAAGCAGAACCGCCGGCACAGCCGAACGCTGAAAGCCAACCTAGTGAGTCAAGCGGCGCCTGGTCGCAACCGCACACATTTTGCGCCTCGAACGAGGCGACTTCGCTGACTACTCAATTCACTGGAGTCGTCCAAGTCGCTCCGGAATCTAACGCGGCCAACGGTTTGGAATCCGGGAGGTCGCCAACAGACGACTTGGCTAACTTCGACAGCGAAGGACATTCCTCTGAATTGGTCCCCGGCGCGGACCAGAGCAGCTCGCCAACACAAGACAAGAGCGATGCTGACCAGAGTAAGTCAGAGACAGGCTCGGAACGGCAAAGCAATCCGACCACAGCTCGAGAGTCAAAAAGCGATCAGTCCGAAAATGCCAGCCCGGTCAACTCGATCAGGCCTGACAATCTGCTCGAAATCAATGCCTTAAAAGAGGAATTGAATTCGATGCTATCCCAGTTCAAGTCTCCCGGCGCGGTCTCAAGTGATTCTTAAGTCCAATCCGGTTTTTGTTACGTCCTTGA
>JBJTQD010000675.1:0-1556 GCA_046075445.1 Planctomycetota bacterium | reverse complement strand
TCATGACTTCGGTCTCTGCGATAATCGAACGAGCGAGCGAACCCCAGTGAGGATCGTCGATAAACGACTGCGGCGCGGCAATGATTCTCGGAATCACTTGCTTCGGCTTGCCGGCAGCATCCTTCTGGTCAGCCGTGGCCTGAATGCATTCAATTGCGGCTGGAACACTGTCGGGTGGCAAGCCGAGTTGTATCAGTTTCTTGCGGTTCATCGGAACTAAGAACGAGAGGGGAAGTGGGAAAAACACCCGGTCAGATGTCGCCGCGCATCATAACGGGCGAAAAAGACCTCGCACTAGAGAGGCAAGCAGCCGGCCAGAGGTTCACGGCGTAATGCGGAATGCAGAACAACGCGCGCTCGGCGCGGGTCTCCCGACCCCGCCGACAGCAAAAGTGCGGCATCGATCTCCACCGCTTGGTTTCCCAACAGTCCCAAGAGTCCCAATCGTCCCATGAGTCCCAGTCGTCCCACAGAACAAACGCCAACGTCCCCACCGCTTTCGGGATACCCGCGCCGACCGCGGCGAAGATACTCGCATCTTTGCGAAATACTCGCAGAGTGCCCGCTAACGAGAACTAACTGCCAGAACCATCCGGGGGAGGAGATGGTCCACCGCCGTTGTTCGGGTCATTGTTCTTGGATGGCTTGTTGGAGGGACGCCGACCGCGTCCCGATTTGCAGCCCTCTCACTGACTGGGGAGCGGCAACCCTTGCAGCTCCCCGATATCCATCCTCGCCAGCCTTACAGCCGACTCAATGTCTTCCTTGTGGATTTTTAACTGCCCGGCGTCGCCTGACTCGGCCGCTTGCTCTGCCAGCAAGGTATAGTTCTGTCGAGCCGCTTCGATTTCCGGTTCCCAGCGTTCGCGAGGTTGACCTTCCAGTCGCAACAGCCAAGTCATGTAATACTGCGAACTGGCCAGCGCCGAGCGAACTTCCTGACTGTAACTCTTCGGAGTCGTGGGGTCGGCGTTGGCTTCTTCCATTAGCGACAGCAGCGACTCGTGTGCACTGGGAAGCTGGCGGTTCATCATCTGCGCTTTGCAGATCTCCAGCCGTAGCTCCCGTCGCAATTGCGTTTGGTCTTCCGGCGTCCGACCGAGGGCTTGCTCGTAAGTTGCTTGAGCATCTCCCCAACGTTCCGCGGCAACGTCCGCTTTAGCCGAATCAAGCAGACTGGCGACCGAGTCCAGTTGTAGCTTCGCTTGACCAGGTCCGAAGTGATAAGCCAACGCGCCGACTGGCACGATCAGCCAAATCATCAGGAGCAAAATTCTCATGGGAACATCCCTCGGGGAAAGCAGGCTGGCTCAAATCTCCAGCCGAACTCCTTTTAAGCTACCAGATAAATCGGCCAAGACCAAACTCGAACCAGAGGAAAATGGGCTGATCGAGTGGTTTTTTGCGGTTGCGAGGTTGTCACGCTTCTCATTTTTCGCCGATAACACTAGTTCGAGTCGTTTTCTAACTCGATGGTAGAACGTTTGTCCCCACTCTTTCAGAACCCCTTCGAAATTTTTTTACACGCCAGTACGGCCACTTTTACGCGACTCACC
>JBJTQD010000674.1:0-3641 GCA_046075445.1 Planctomycetota bacterium | reverse complement strand
CCTCCGCTCGCGAAACGCTTCGAGAGTCCCCGGCCTTGCTCGTCACCAAGAAAAACAGGGATTAGAAGAGGGGAAGCAACTGGGCCCCCTTTACTTCGTCCGGTTGGACCACCCAGATTTGTCGCGTTCCAGCGTAGTGCTGCTTCAGTTGCTCGTCGTAATCGGCTCGCCAGCTGCGCGCCCATACGACCGGGGCCGAGTCTAGGTCAGCCGAATTATAAACCCATTCGTCGTGCACGTTGTGGCTGGGAGAATAGCGAACAAGAACTAAATGCTTCCCGCCTGATTCCTCCAGAGCGCGTTCTATGGCCGACCTTTGGTGAGCCCAAGTTTGCTCTGGGTGGGTGAAAATGCCCCACGCTTTGACCGAAACCAGGCAGATCTGCAATCCCAGCAAACAAATCATGAACTGTTTTTTGATCTGGTGGGAGTTGTTTTCCGCTCCTGAAAACAGGTTCGGCGCATAGCGAATCCCAATCACGCTCAAAATAATCAACCACGGGACAAGCGGCGCGTAATAGTGCGGAAAAACCCATGGCACAAATGTGCTTACCCCAAACAGCCCAAACACAGCCAACGAGACAAGTCGGACTTTGGTCCATTTTCCGATTTGAAAAACTCCGAGTACCGCGAGCACCGTGATCGCCCCAAAATATTCGAAACCCGATCGGAATCGCTCCCAGCATCCTGAGAGCCAACCCGAGACAGAGGTCTGGTCACGATAGCTATCCATCGACCAACCTGTATGGAATCGCCGAATTTCCTCGGGAACTTGCTCGGGAGTTATCGTGCCATTCGCGATCGGCTTGGCCGATTTGTCCACTAGCTGCGAAAGAGTAACCTCCACGCCATCCTCGAAATGCTCGCGGCTTGGCTGCGTCGTTGGCGACGAATGTCCCTGAGCGAGCCAAGTCGGCGTCTTGGGTTTCTGAAAGATCCAGAGAGGCGCGACTCCATATTGCTGCTCATGGAGTTGGTAGGGCATTTGCATGAATCGGCCGGTCACCGAGTGATGATGAGCCAGCAGTAAACCTGCTCCCGCCAAGCCCGGGATCAGAAACCAGGAACATTGCGTAAAGGAGAAGCCTCGCCACCACTGGCTGGCGACTCCTATCGCTCGGGGAAGGAAGAGCAAAGCAGCGAAGCATAGACAAATCAGGCCCTCCATCGGGCGGGTTACTGCCAAGCCCACCGCTCCGCAGGCTAACACGGCTGAATCCGGACCGTTCCAACTACGCCGCAAGCGGATCGCTGCGCCAACCACCAGACTTGCACTGGCCATCGCTAGCCAGCCGTTCATAAAATTCTGCGACCATACGGATTGAAGAAACGGATGAAAGGCGACCATCAGGCCGGCCCAAATAGCGACTTTCAGACTCGTCAACGAGCGGACCATCCAGACTACGGCTGCACTGGCCAACATGGCCCCCAGCCACAAGCCTGCTTGCGGCACTCCAAATGTCATTCGTCCCAAAGCCAAAAGTGCGCCGGGGCCCACAGGATACTTCGAGGCATATCTTGGCGTAACGACAATGTGTTCCGCCTGAAAGGCCGGCCAAACGGGTGGCGAGGGGTTACTCAAACGACCTTGCATCAAGGTGTCGGCAACAAGGAGATGACTGAACTCGTCATGGATCGATGGAACTGGCCAGCGCGCGACCGAGAAGCATCCGGCGACAATCCCGGCAACCAAGCCGACCGCCAGAATCGCGAACCACTCTTTGGGCCGGTTCATGGTCGCCTCGCGAGAACGACATACTGTGCACCGAGCGGTAGGTAGGACAAGGGCCGCTCCAAAAACCTGAACTGACGCATCAAGCTTGGGAAGTAAAACAAACTTCGCAGTTCCACGCCTTTAAATCCAGCCGTCAAAAGCCGACGCGTGCTTTCTCTGATCGACAGGCAGACCGCATCGCGATCGAACGAGATTCTAGACATCACCCATCGCGTGCCCGGATTCCACGGGTTGTTTTCAAAAAAGGCCAGCCACCCACCGGGTCGGACCCAACGAAAAATATCTTCCAGGTGCCGGTCACGCTCTTCGGGGCGAATGTGATGAAAGACGCCCGACGTGTAAACCAAGTCAAACATCCCGTCAGCGATCGAACTCCCCTCGGTTAACCAGCGATATCGTTCTCGATTTGGATATCTTTGTTCGGCAATAGCAATCGATTTGACCGAGGGGTCCAGGCCGGTGATCCTCGCTTGCTTCCAGCATTCCACTAAGGGAGCGACCGCGTTGCCGGTTCCACATCCGAAATCAAGAATCGAGCCGATGTTGTTCTCGCCGTGGCGACTCAAGGCATCAGCCAACCAATTCACTCGCCCGCTCATGAAGAAGTCGGCGCTCTCGCCGCTCAGCCCGATCCCCCGCTGCAATTCCAGGGCGTACCGATCAGCTACTTCGTCAAAGGCGTTATCGCTCGTGACAGAAATCATGAGTTTGTCTGGCTTGCTTCGAACAGGGTTGAAGGAAAGAGAGGCCTAACGGCGTCTCAAACGCAAAAGGCTCAGCAAGAAACTGCTCGTTGCGGCTTGCACGCCCAAGGCCATCGCTCCCGCGGCCGGAATCAGATACATCATGGAGCGGGCGTAATCGAGCGGTCCAAAGCCACTGGCTGCCCAGAGGTAGGCCTTTCCACCAATCACTGCCAAACCACCGACGAATAGAACCGCCGCACCAATCAAGCAGCGTTCAAGGGGAAAAATGTTGTTCAGCTTTTCCAGTCGTTCATCTTTAGGCAGGAGACCTTCGTAACCTGCAAAGGTTCTGGCGAGAATCGCGCACGCGCCGAGTTGAGCCGCGATCAACAAGCTGAGTGTTGACACCAGCATCGTGTGGGCTTCGAAAGCGACACCCGCGATCCGGCAACCGCTCAACGAAACTGCGTATCCCGTGATTCCGACGAGGGCCAACAGGATTCCGGGAAAGAGAAACAACCAGCGCGGGCTCTGCATCAAAAAGAACCGAAGTGTGCGCCAGCCATCGCGAAAAGTTCTCAAGTGCGGTCGATGGGCTTTTCGGCCATCGGGATGCAAGGTGATCGGAACTTCCATGAACTTGCAGGGGAAGACGCTGCTCTTGATGATCATCTCCGTGGCGAATTCCATTCCAGTGCAGCGCTGATTCAGCCCCAAGTACCAGTCGCGACGGAAGGCTCGCATGCCGCAATAGACATCGTGTACGGGAGACTTGAACATCGTGCGAACTAACCAAGTCAGGGCAGGGTTGCCCCACTGATGTAGCCACGGCATCGCGCCGGGCATCACGGTTCCTCCGCCATTGGGCAAGCGGCATCCTTGGACAATGTCAGCGCCTTCCAGAAGTTTGTGATAGAACTTCGCGGTATCCGTGAAGTCGTAGCTGTCGTCCGCATCTCCCATCAGGACGAAACGCCCGCGGGCGGCTTCGATGCCTCCCATCAGCGCGGCTCCATAGCCCTTTTGCTCCACATGGACGACTCGCGCACCTTCTTCCAATGCGATTTCTATTGAGCCATCAGTGCTGCCGTTATCAGCCACAATGACTTCGCCTGAAATTCCTAATTGCCGGAGCGACTGCAAGGCTTTCCGAACACAAGCTCGCACCGTGTCGGCTTCGTTCAGACAAGGCATGACAATGCTTAGCTCTAGCGTGGCAT
>JBJTQD010000673.1:0-2614 GCA_046075445.1 Planctomycetota bacterium | reverse complement strand
GAAGCAATTTGTCGCAGACCGCGACCGTTGCTTCGGGCGTGACGTCGCGGGGCGCGGGGCCGGTGCCGCCGGTGGTGACGATCAGGTCACAGCGCTCTTGGTCAGCCAACTCGATCAACGTCTCTGATATTAGCGATTGCTCGTCGGCAATCAGGCGGCTGATCGGATCCCAGGGCGAGGTTAGGACTTCGCTGAAGTAGCCGTGGATCGCTGGGCCGCCGCGGTCGACGTAATCGCCGCGGCTGGCGCGGTCCGAGACGGTAACGATTCCGATCCGGGCTGCGGACATCGGTTAGGCTCCCGATCCGGTGCGGCTGGCTTGCAATCGCTCTGTGAGCGCATTGAGCCGATCGTGATGCGTCAGGTCGGGAGAGAGTGGCGTGATCGCGACGAGGCCGCGGGCAACCGCATAGGTGTCACACAGTTGCTCGAGCGGCTCTGCGTCAGGTTGGTTGGTTTGCCAGTGATAGAGGCGTCCCTTGGGGTCGAAGCCTTTCTCGAAGTGATAGCCCATGTTATTCGCATTCATCGGAACAACTGCGAAGCTGGGGTCGCCACTCAGGGCAGCCGTCGGAATGTTCACATTCAAAACGGTACCGCGATTCTGTCCATCCTCGACCAGTTGCCGAACGACCGGCCAGACAATTTGGATGGCTCGTTCGTAATCCATTACCGGGTTCTCTTCGAGCGAAAGGGCGATCGAAGCGAGTCCATATTGAGCACCGGCGATCGCACCAGCTACGGTGCCCGAGTGTCCAACGTTCAATCCGACGTTCAGTCCGCTGTTGATTCCGCTGACGACGACATCGGGGCGGAAAGGACAGAGTTCGAACATCGCGACTTTGACGCAGTCGACCGGGTAGCCATTCACGCCGACACCATGGATGCCAGATCCGATCCGGTATTCTTTGTGGAAGACTGGGCGGCGGTAGGTGATTGATTGACTGACACCGCTCCGTTCATTGTCGGGAGCGACGACGAAGACTTGGTGATATTGATGGAGATAATTGCAGAGCGTGACGAGGCCGGGAGCGGTGATGCCGTCGTCGTTGGTGATCAGAATTTTCATGCCGGATTTGATTAAGAGGAACGAATTGGCGTGGGTCGAACGTCCACGTTATCGCATCCTCTCCGAGCAGGCAATGCAGAGTCGGTCGCTTGTTTTGCTCGCTCGCAAGGTGAGTGAGAGGAACCGTTCTGGAGTTGGGCTTTAGCAAATGTCACCGATCCAGTGCCAACGCGTTTGGGGGCTGACGAGCGGTGAGAAACCGTGGGGGAACGGAACGGCTTCGAATTGATTGCAGATTAGCCGCCTTTTTCGCGACTTTTGCCCGGGCTGCAGAGTGATATAATTGGTCGTTTCCAACTGCCGCTGAGACAGCGGCAGTTTTCGTTTACGTTCGAGCGAGATGCGGCTGCACCCACTTTTAATAGTGCAAAAGCGAGATGCCGCGGCTTGAGCAGTTGGAGAGGAATCCTGTCGGTCATGAACAGTAGTTTGGAAACACGTCCTACGAATCAATCGTCCGCTGCTCCGGCAACCCAAGCCGCTCAAGAGCGAATTCTCGTGCTCGACTTTGGTTCTCAATTTGCCCAGCTGATTGCCCGCCGGGTGCGCGAGCAGCACGTTTACTGCGAGATCGTGCGGCACGACATCACGCCGGAGCAAATCAAGAAGCATCGGCCGAGCGGGCTGATTCTTTCCGGTGGCCCGAGCAGCGTTTACGAGACTGGGGCTCCGCGTTGTCACCCGGGAATTTTCGAGTTGGGGATTCCGATTCTCGGAATCTGTTACGGCATGCAGCTGATTTGCGACCAGTTGGGGTCCAAGGTCAGCAACGCCCACTCACGCGAATACGGTCGCGCCCACGTCCGCGTGACTCAGCGAGACCCGTTGTTTGACGGCGTGCCTGATCAGACGGAGGTCTGGATGAGTCACGGCGATCAGGTTCAGGAGATCACTGGCGATTTCCTTCCATTGGCTCGCACCGAGACCTGCCCGCTGGCGGCGGTCAAGCATTCGAAATTGGCAGTTTATGGAATTCAGTTTCACCCCGAGGTGACTCACACGCCGTACGGAAAGACGCTGCTGAAGAACTTTCTGTTTCAAGTGTGCGGCTGCAGTGGCGATTGGAAGCTTTCCAACTTTGCCGAGCAAGCGATTGCCGGGATTCGCGAGCGGGTTGGCGATGACCGGGTCATTTGCGGACTGTCCGGTGGAGTCGATTCATCGGTTGTTGCGGCGATGCTATACCGGGCGATTGGCGACCAGTTGAGCTGCATTATGGTCGACAACGGACTGCTGCGAAAAAGCGAACTCGAATCGGTAAAGACTGAGTTTTCCAAGCATTTCAAGACGGACTTGCGGGTGGTCGATGGCGAGACGCGGTTCTTGAACGCGTTGGCTGGAGTGACCGACCCACAGGAAAAGCGACGACGAATTGGCCGGCTGTTTATCGATTGCTTTCAGGACGAAGCGCGTAAAATCAAGGGAGCCAAGTTTTTGGCTCAGGGGACGCTTTACCCTGACGTGATCGAGAGTGGTGCGGCTCCAGACGGGCCCGCCGCAACGATCAAGCTGCACCACAACGTGGGCGGGCTGCCGAAGGATTTG
>JBJTQD010000672.1:0-1118 GCA_046075445.1 Planctomycetota bacterium | reverse complement strand
CCTGCCTCAACGAGGACTCGGCCGCCTGACAGTCGCTTTTTGGAGCGGGCTTCGGAGCTCGCTCTTCCCAGCGTGTTCAGGTTCCCCGCTTGGGCGTGATGCGAATCGCGCCTCCACTGAGCCAAAGGCATTTCAACGCCGGATTGTCAGCCGGGGCCTGAAGTCAGGATTATTTCGAATCGAAAACATCTAGGAGCCAAATCATGCGTACACGTAAGGGCGCTGCCCGTACTCAAGCCAAAAAGCGGTTGTTTGAGCGAGCGAAGGGATTTGTCGGCGGTCGCCGACGCCTGACACGTACCGCTAAGGAAACCCTGCTGCGAGCAGGCGCGTTTGCCTTCGTTGGTCGTCGCCGCAAGAAACGCGACTATCGCCGGCTCTGGATGATTCGAATCAACGCCGCCTGCCGCCAACGCGGACTCAACTACAGCCGCTTCATGTCCGGCTTGGAAGCCGCAAAGATTGAACTCGACCGCAAGTCGCTCGCTGAAATCGCAGTGCACGATCCAGCTGGCTTTGACGCGATCGTCGCCGCAGTCAAAAAGGTTATTGGCGCCTAAAGGCCAAGCCTCGCTGCACTAGTTCGATGAAGGTTTCGGTTTTTCAGCCAACTTCACCCGCTGAAGTTTGGCTCCGGCGCGGAAACTGGGCTCACCGGTTGATTGCGTTGTTGCCCGCCATTCGTGTGCGGATGTGGCTGTCACCGGAAGATTGCCAAATTCGCTTGCCACGGTTTACTTCGCTTGCCACGGTTTACACTGCGCCAGGCTTTCGAGCCCCGACGGTTAAGGCCTCAGTTCGCGAGTTCGTGGCTACGGTCGTAGGTCGGCTGGATTTGCCAGCTTGCCTGCCATTGGTGGACTCTTTTCTGGAACGCTCCAGAGCGACTTGCTGTTTCGCAGGGCACGCCGCACCGTTTAAACTGGGGCAACGCGGGTTAAACTGCGGCAACTCCGGGGCTTGCCCCCGTTCCATTTGAGGACCGAAATCAATGAATTCTGTCTCATCACTGACCGCTGAAGACTATCGCCGCGAACTCGATGGCTTGCTTGCTGGAGCGATTCAAGCTTTCGCAGCTGCTGGCTCAGCCGACGCTCTGGAAGAAGCGCGGGTGCACT
>JBJTQD010000671.1:0-1202 GCA_046075445.1 Planctomycetota bacterium | reverse complement strand
CGGCGGCTAGCGCCGTGCCGCTCAGGAGAGCAGGGGTAGGCGATGGTTTCTTTGCCGCCGGGATCGCCTCGCCCAGCGGTTACGGGCTAAACGAAGGAAAGGAAGCGCAAAGTACGAGCCGAGAGTGGCTCGCCAATTCTTGGCGTTCAACTGACCTTAGTTGTTCTCGCTTGAATCGGTGCGTGGGCGCAGATGACTCTGGAGATAATTTGCCCGCTCGATGTTGCGCTGAGAATTGGAGAGAATCGCCCGAGACAGCTTCTGCAAGTGAGCTGGCTGGGTGTGTACAAAGAGCTTGTTAATAGTCGGAATCTCAACGTTTCCAATCAGTCCCAGATTGATCCCCATTCGTACTCGCGAAAGGAGATGCATCGTTTCCTCGCTGCTGATTTGCTGGGCGTTCTGCAGCGTCCCATAGGCCCGGCTGACTTGGTCGAACAGGTCGTGCTGATTTTCGTTGATCAAGTATTCTCGAGCTTTTCGCTCGTAATTAATCAGCACGGGAACAACTTCGCTGACTCGGCGAACCAAATCCTCTTCTGTCTTGCCGAGCGTGATCTGGTTGCTGACTTGATAGAAGTCGCCCATCGCCTGGGAGCCTTCACCGTAGAGCCCGCGAACCACGAGATTGATTCGCTGGAGGCTGCGGAAGACCTTGTCGATTTGCTGGGTAATGACCAAGGCTGGCAAGTGGACCAGCACGCTGACTCGCATCCCAGTCCCAACGTTGGTCGGACAGGCAGTGAGATACCCGTACTGCTGGTGATAGGCGTAGCGAATTTGGCCTTCGATCATGTCGTCTAGTTCGTTGATTCTCTCCCAAGCATTCTGGAGATCGAATCCGCTGTGCATGACCTGAATCCGCAGATGATCCTCTTCGTTGATCATCACGCTGTGGCGTTCTTCTTTTTCGATAGCGACTGATCGGGCTCCCTCGGCGTCGGAGAGTTCTCGGCTGATTAGCTGACGCTCGACCAGAAACTGGCGGTCGATTTGCTCGAGGAGTGCGACATTAACGTAATCGAGCTCGGCGAGTCGCGGATGCCGCTTCATACTCTCTCGGATCGTCGACTCAAGATTAGCTCGATCGATATCCGAGCAGCGGCGGATGAAGGGAAAGTCAGCGACATTGCGAGCCAGCCGAATCCGGCTGCTCATCACAATATCCGACTCTGGACCGCTTCCGCGGAGCCATTCGCCAA
>JBJTQD010000670.1:0-1535 GCA_046075445.1 Planctomycetota bacterium | reverse complement strand
CGGCGGTCCGTCGCGTTGACCTCCGGGTAGGCTGCTTGAGGCCGCGAGCAATCACGGTCCCAGAGAAATGACTATCAGCAGTTCACACTGCAACAGAACCCGGCTTATCGACTGACTCTCTCCTTTTCAAAACGGGTTCAGGTCCAGTTTTTTTGTGAAACTGGACCTGACCCCGTTTTTTAATCGGATAGTTCGCGCTGCCAGGAGTTAATCGTCTCCAGCGCCTTCAGGGGCGTGAGATGGTTGGTGTCGATTCGCTTAATCTTCTCGATTAGCGGATGCTGGGAGACTTCGAACAGGGTCAACTGTATCTGCCCGCTCGACTTCTGCGTCCCAGCATCGGTCACTTGCTTGCGCTGGGCATCTCCTTGTGTGGATTGCAAGTTATCGAGGATCTGCTGTGCGCGGCGATTGACCCAGTTGGGCACTCCAGCCAACTGCGAGACATGAATCCCGTAGCTTTTATCCGCAGCACCTCGGGCAATCTTGTGCAAGAAGACGATTCGCTCTTCCCACTCCCTCACAACCACGTTGTAGTTTTTCAGCCCAGCGAGAATGTTTTCCAGTTCGGTCAGTTCATGGTAGTGAGTCGCGAACAGCGTGCGGCAACCGGTTTGCTCATGGAGGTACTCGACGATCGCCCACGCCAGCGAAACGCCATCATAAGTGCTCGTACCGCGCCCGATCTCGTCGAGGATCACCAAACTCTCGGGCGAAGCCGTATTGAGGATTCGCGCCGTCTCGGTCATCTCGACCATAAAAGTACTCTGCCCTCGAGACAACTCGTCGCTGGCGCCCACGCGGGCAAAGATTCGATCGACCAGCCCAAGTCGCGCGGTCTTGGCAGGGACAAAGCTACCGATTTGGGCCAGCAGCGCGATCAAAGCGACTTGGCGAATGTAAGTGCTTTTACCGGCCATGTTGGGCCCGGTAATCAAATGCATCCAGCCATCCTCGTCGTTAAAACGAGTGCTATTCGGAACGAAAGCTCCCAGCGGCTGGAGGATATCCAGAACCGGATGACGTCCATCGACGATCTCGACTTCACGCGACTCGAGCAATTCTGGGCGACAATATTTTTGCTGAGCCGCAAGTTGGGCCAAGCCACCATAGACGTCAACCTCGGCTAGAACCTCTGCGGTTGTCTTCAGTCGGGCGGCAAAGCTTCGCGCAAGTTCCTTTAGTTGATGAAAGAGGTCTTGCTCGAGCGTGAGCGATTGTTCATCGGCGCTGAGGACCCGTTCTTCATATTCCTTCAGTTCAGGCGTGATGTAGCGTTCAACATTCTTGAGCGTCTGCTTCCGAATGAAATTCTCGGGAACCTTGGTTTGGTGAACGTTCGTGACTTCGATGTAGTAACCGAAGACCTTATTGAAACCGACCTTGAGCGTGCCGATTCCGGTCTCGGCAGTGATTTTCTGCTGGTATGTGGCGATCCACTGTTTCCCGCCGGCGGCCAGCTCGCGCAGTTCATCGAGGCGAGCGTCACTGTCTTTTTTCCGAAAAAAGTGTTAGAAAAGTACCCGGCGCGCAAT
>JBJTQD010000669.1:0-2105 GCA_046075445.1 Planctomycetota bacterium | reverse complement strand
ACGTCGCCGCCTTGCGGCACGGGCGGATCAACGCTGAGGCGAAAACACGAGCCGTGTTTCGACCGCCGCCTGCGGCGGTGTTAAAAAGGGAATTGGGGGTGGGCGACGATACGTAGGGTTGCGCTCGCAGAGCCTCGCTTACCCTACGCTACGATAAAGCGCCCTGTCGAGGCGAAGAGCCGTGTCATGATGGTGAGCGGGTTCGAGCATCTCCACGCCCTTTGCAAAGCCTGAGGGACGTGTCATCCGGAGTTCGGCAACGAGCGCGGGCCCCGAACCCGATCGGGACGCAAAAGAGGTTATGCTGGTGAGCTCCGTTTGAATCGTCAGTCCGCCGAAATCTCGCCTCGCTTGACGGCTAGGAGCCAAACGAAAGAACGAAAAACCAACCAAGTGAAGAACCTGATTACGCAACTGCTTATGATTCGGTATTGAACTCTGATGGCAAAGAAGCTGCCTCGTCAAAACTCGCTTGCTGCTTGGAGCCGACTCGATCGTGCGGCGGTGGGCTGCGACGCCTGCCCCCGTTTGCGGGAACATTGTGCTCAGGTGGCTCAGGAAAAGCGTCGGGCTTATCTCAATCAGAAGTACTGGGGTAAGCCACTGCCGAACTTCGGATCGCCTCCGGCTGAGTTGGTGATCGTGGGCCTGGCTCCGGGTGCGCATGGAGCCAACCGCACGGGGAGAATGTTCACGGGGGATCGAAGCGGCGAGTGGCTCTTCCGTGCTTTGCACAGAGCCGGGTTTGCCAGCCAAGCGACTTGGCAGCAGCGCGATGACGGGTTGGTTCTTAGTAACTGCGTGATCACCAACGTCTGTCGCTGTGCGCCGCCCGACAACAAACCGACCCCGCAGGAAGTCGCCAACTGCGAGCCGTTTCTCACGCAGACTTTGGAGCTCTGCCAGCCGCGAGTCATCCTCTGTCTCGGGCAACTTGCTTGGCTGGCGGTTTGGCGGTACGCGGCGAGTCAGGACTGGACGGCGGGAGCCAAGCGGCCTGCTTTTGGACACGGGGCCGAGGCCGAGTTGGCCGGACCTCGCTGGATTTTCGCCAGCTACCACCCGAGTCAGCAAAACACGTTCACTGGGCGATTGACTGAACCGATGTTTGACGGTGTGTTCGCTTCCGTTCGAAAACTGCTGGAACGGTCGTCATAACGCCTTCTGTTTTGTATGCTGAGATGCTTGTGCAGCGAACTCCGTTCTCACTTGGGCTCTCTGAAGCTGGTCCCATCCCGTTCGCTCGCGTCTCGTTACTGGAAAGCAGGCTGTTGTGAGCTTTGATCCCAATTCACCGTATCCTTGGCAACAAGCTGCTCCCGCGAAGGCGACTGCACAAGAGACGGCAACTTCGCCTCCGACTGGTTGGAGCCTCCCTCCCCTCCCCTTTTCTGGTGGCGAGTTCTTGGCTTGGCTAGTGATTATCGGATTTGCCGGTTTGCTGTTTTTCATGAACGTGATGGCAGACCCGAAGAAAGAAGAGCGAGATCTCTCGCAACCGGCGACTGAAGTTTCCAACGCTGAGCTGATCGGAAAGATCGCTTTATTCCTCGACAAGAACGCTCCGCAGTACACGCAGGGGGAAGAGCTAGATAAGTTGCTCGACCAACTCGACTCGGGCCCCTTGGAACAGCGCTACTGCCAAGTGTTGGCGATCAACGAGTTTCTCGGCCCGGAGAAGGCGCTGGAGCAGCTGGATAACATCGACGAGTTCGTCGCAAAGAAGAACTATCAACCCAACGAGCGGCAGACTCGGTTGAATGAGTTGCTGCGGCGGTTGCTGGAAGCGCGTGAGGACGACGCGTTCGATTCCCAGACGCTGACGTCTGACGACCAGGAATACCTCAAGAGACAATTGCGTTGGTTTGGAAAGCTCGCCTTGAATCCGAAAGAACAGGGCGGACCAGAACGCGATTCGCTACAGGCAACCGCCAATCTCGGAACGATCGCTTTGATGGGCGCGGTCGGCGTCGGCACGTTGCTGCTGCTCAGCGGTTTTGTTGGCTTGCTCGCTTTCGTCGTGCTGTTCGGGACAAGAAGGCTGGCGAGCTGGATGCCCGATCGAGTTGGCACCGGTCCGATTTACGCGGAGACGTTTGCGATTT
>JBJTQD010000668.1:0-4031 GCA_046075445.1 Planctomycetota bacterium | reverse complement strand
GCTTGATTCAATCTCGTTCGTCTTGGTCGGCGGCTCGGACTTGTTTGTATCGGTTGGTTTCTCGCCTTCGACTTTCTTCGCAGCGCCAGAATCTGCCGACTGCTCGTCTTTCTGACTAGTCGCTGAGGGATCTGTTTGCTTCGCCTCTTCCTTGGCGGCGACAGCGGGCTGAGGTGATTCTGATTCTTTCGAAGGCTCTTGTTTTGTCGGTTGCTCCACAGCAGGGACCGCTGGCTTATTTTGAGCCACCTGCTGGTTGCTCTTGTCCGTGTCGGAACGATTGAGCAGCGCCACAATCGCTGCGATGACACCGAGGAAACCGACCAGCAGGAGGCTGCTGACGAGAATCGTGCGGGCCTTAGAGTTTCCTGATTTCGTCCAATCCGGCGGAGGAATATTGGGGTCCGGCAAATACTCGCGCGGTTGAGTCAAATCGAACTTATCCGAACGGGGTTGGATCAGTGGCTTCTCTGGCGCGCTGATTGGCACCGCGGTGGCAGCTGGCAATTCGCCCGGGGGACGCTCGCGAAGAGGCTTTGCGCTTGGATTCTTTTCAGCTTCTCTACTTGGCTTAGCCCCGCCGCTAGCCGGTTGCGATTTGGCGGCCGGACCTTTCGTCTGCGGAGCTGAAGCTGCGGGCTTCGCCTTGGCTGCAGAAGAACTCGGGGCAACCGGCGACTTGCCACCAATCAGCTGGTCAATGTCTTCAAAATCCCCAGCCGCAAATGATTGCTCGACGCTGGCCGCTTCCGCAGCCTCTGACTCAGGCGGAGCTGTCCAACCCGGCGGCGGAAGTACCTCGACCATCTCGCCACATTTGGGACAAGCAAGCCGCTGGCCAATCGCTGCGGTATTCTTCACCTTCAGCTTGGCAGCGCACGTCCGACAAGTAATCGAAAACATGTTCCCTCAGCCTTCTCCTCAGCCAATTGCCCCTTCTAGGACATTGTAGCGAAATCGACCAGTTGAGTTCCCTAAAACAGTAAGGAGTGAGAAAATAATGCGGAAGTGGGAACGCGAAATAAACGCCACCCAATATTTAGCCCTGCCGGGTTTTAAGCTCCCATGAGTCCCATGAGTCCCATGAGTCCCATGAGTCCCATGAGTCCCAGCAAACTTATTTCTCAACCGGGGGCGCGAACTCGGCTGGCAGGGTCAACCCTCGCTCACGCGCTGCCGAACGCGTGGTGACCTGTATGATCCGCTCGGCCGGGTTGTTCGGCGCCACGGCGATTACCCAAACCAATTTGCAGTTCGGGTCGCTCGCCGCCTTGGCTGACTTGTCAGGGTTAGCCCGCAGCATGATCTCTGTCAGGATAGCCGAAAGCGGTTTCTGGTCCGCAGTGAAATCCCCTGGTCGCTGGTTCTGGGTAATTCCCTCTTTGGCCAAGTCTGTTCCAGCGAGCTCAATCCGCAATTTGAACGGCATCTCGGGAAACTGCTCATTAACTTCGGTCGAAATCGCGAGCAGTAGTTGGTTAAGGTCCGGATTGGTTGTCACCGACAGCGACCGCGGCATCGCCAGCAACTCCTCCAGAGTCTGCGGCGATGACTTTTTCGGAAGCGCGAGTGCGTCGGGGATGGCTGTCGCATCGCCCAAGCTCAAGGCCAACTCCGCGCCCGCCAAAAGGTTATGCGCGGCCATCGGAGGAAGCCAGCAATTGGCAACCACCATCTGCCGCTCAATCCCAGTCCGCAGATTTCTCGAAAGGTCATTGAGCATATTGTCGAACCGCAGGCGCACTCGTTCCCAATACGGATTTGCACTCGTTGTTGTAAGTGCTTCGAGGATCCCCACTCGCGCCTCGCGAAATTGCTTGTCCAATCGACGCTTCAGTTCAGCAGGCATTTTGTCGACCGAGTGACTGAGCGATAGTTCCAGATAAACACCGCTGTCCAAGTGCAGGCTGAACAGTCCCGCTCGCGCTGATTCGTCGAGCATCGTGCGAAGGTAGCGATTGACCGGTGCCCAAGTTCCCGACATCAGCCATTCCCCCTCGTCGTTGAATAGAGCCGAGGGTTGAAACAGCAGGTTGATGTGACGCCGACTGTCGATCGCCTTGTTCAAAGCAAAAAACGGACCGGAGAGATTGTCGGCATTGGCCGAGTCTCGCGCTAAAGTCACCAGTTCCGTAGGTCCGTAGAGAAACGTCTCAACGACCATGCCGCCATTGACCTGAGCCGAACCTCCGCCCGAAACTCCAAAGCCGCTCCGGGGCAAAAGGTAAATTGCCTCGTTGCCTCGCGCGATCAAGTTGGACTCGTTGTCCTCCGCGAGCAAGTCAACACCCCAGCGTTGTCCAAGCTCTGACCGCGGTACTGGTTTGGCAAACGTGATTCTTGCAAGCGCGACGTACTGTTGACTCTCGGTCGGATAAAGCCCGACGACCATCGACTGGATGTCTGCCAGCGGAGTCGCAAACGCTTCGCTCCACTGATTGATAGTCGACTGCAAGCCACTATCGAGCGCCCCGAAAAGAAGTTGGCCTTGGATGTCGCTCAGCAATTCTGCTGGCCGCACGATGATCACGATCTTCGCACCCGGGGGGAGATAAGCGAGGTTCGCTGGTTGCCCTGAGGTGGGGGACTGCCAAAGCGATCGGCCGTCATCCGCGATGACCTTTTGTTTGATCACCGCATTGGGGTCGGCCGCAGCTAGTTCACCCGCCTCTTCCGTCGTGGCGTCTCCTCCTTGGCCAGTGCCGCTGACTGTTTGTCCGGCGGTCGACTGCAACGGGGACTTTACCAAGGGGCCGCGGTTAAGGCTCCAAGCCAGCAAGCCGAGAAAAGCAGCAAACAGGAAAACCGAACTCGCAGTCGCAAGCCAGATTCGGCGTCGCTTGGCTTGCCGAATCTCACGCAGTTCAGCCAGCGTCAGTGTCGGCACGGGAGTTGCCGGTTTGGGAGCAGGTAGCTCTTCAATCGGAGCGACAGCCACTTGGGCTTGAGGCTCGCCGAACTTGGTGGCTGTGACCACAGGAGTCTGCTCGCTGATCGCTTTCAGTAGTACCGCGAGCGAGGCTGGTGTCTCACTTCGGGGAAGTAATTGCTCCAGAGGTTGGCTGGAAATATCGGCCAACATTCGAGCCACTTCCAGCGCTGTTTGCGGTCGCTGGTCTGGTGACTTAGCCAGCAACTTGTCCAGCAGTTGCTGCAGTGCCACGGGGACTTCGTACTTGCTCAAGTCTTTTTGGATTCCTTGAAGCACGCTTTGGCGTTTCTCCGCCAGCGTCGTCCCTTGCGTGACCGGTCTGCCAGAGATCAATCGATACAGCACGCAGCCGAGCGAATAGAGGTCGCCCTGCAGGGTCGCGCGTTCACTATCAAGCAATTCGGGGGAAGTGTAATCCATGCTTGCCTCGTCCGAATCAGTTTGAACTGTTGAGAATGCTTCATCGCGATTCCAGTTCGGGCGGAGTTGAACTTGTGATTTTCCAACCAGCCAAATACTTCTTGGCGAAACAGAGCCGTGAGCGAGTCCGATTTTTTCCAGTGCGGATAATGCGGAGGCGATTTGCGCACCGATCGCCGTTGCCTGTTGCCACGGCAGTCGGGCTTTGCGCGGAACCTTCTGGTCTAACGAAGTCCCCGGCGAGACGGCTGTCACGACAAAGGCGTGATCCGGGAGAGTGACGGCTTCGAAAGTTCGTGCTAGAGCGGGATGGGCGACGGTTGCCAGTTTGCTTGCTCGCTCACACCACACCTGCCAAGCCTGCTGAGCATCAGGCGAACCGCTGGCAAAAAAAACGAGCTGAACCGGATGCTGCGATGCGGCGTGTTTGGCAAGGAAGTTGCCTTTCAGCGGCCCTTCATTAACCCGGTCTAGCAGAAGATAATTTTCCAGTCGAAACGGGCCATTTAATCCCGAGGAAAATAAATTGGCCTGATACGGCGTGAGTGCCCCGCTTTTAACCAGCCAGTCCCAAAGTTCAGTCGGCTCGGTTGCGTTCCCCTGCTCTTGCTCGAAGCGGGCCCGGATTCGCGCAAGCTGCTCCTCGCCAAAAATTCGGCTCAGGGACAGTAACTGCCAA
>JBJTQD010000667.1:0-4066 GCA_046075445.1 Planctomycetota bacterium | reverse complement strand
TTCCAATCCACCGCCGCCCGAATCCGATCGCGTTGCCTCACTCGGCCGTTCGTTGGCCTGAGCAAATAAATTCACTGGCAACATCGCTCCAGCCAGAAAGAAAACAAAACTAGCCAAACCCAATACTTTGGATTGGTTCATCATTCGCTCACCCCATTGAGATTGTCGGGCGAAACGAGAGAGGGACAGAGAGACAGCCCAAGCGAAATCACTTGGCCCTGTTCGAGATAGCTCTCAGCAGGCTTGACCTAATCGATGATAGAGACTGCCACGCGCGAAAGGACGAACGCTGAGAACAGGTCGACACTCTCCCCTTCGAGTTCGCCAGATTTTTTGCCCTGCACGAAGAAATTTTATTCCCCAGCAACTAAAAAGGCAATTATGTTTTTTTGATGAAGCATCGACCGGCCATCGTATGTCGAGACATTCAGGCTTTTAGGCGACAAACGAACACTTGGTGACGACCAGAAGGTATCATCAATTCCGAATTCAAAGCCCCCGCGGAGTCAGACACTTTGTCAAGAAGACGGACCCTTTCATCGATTGCCGAGCCGCTGGTCGCTGGCTTGACCTTCTACCTTTGCCTCGCCTACCTCCTGCTCCCCGTGGGATGGCATGTTTACGTTGAAAGGCATCCAGCTCTCAGCAACCTGCCCTTTATCACTGCGACCAGCGATGGCCATCCCGGCGACCCGATCAATATCGCCCTTGGGGGAAGCAAAACCCAGTTAGAACGGCTGATGAAAAAAGCCGGATGGTACCCAGCTGATCCCCTGAGTCTGCGGAGCGACGTCGAGATCGCTGAAGCAACCGTACTCGGCCGGCCTTACCAAGACGCACCGGTCAGCAGCCTCTACCTCTGGGGCCGCAAGGAAGACCTCGCCTTTGAACAGCCTGTCGGCGATAACCCCCGCGAGCGCCATCACATCCGCTTCTGGAAATCCGACCAACTCGACAAACTCGGCCGCCCCTTTTGGGCCGGCTCGGTCACTTTCGACAAAAGCGTTGGCCTGAGTCACACTACCGGACAAATCACTCACCATATTGACGGAGATATCGACGCCGAACGAGACCGCTTATTCAACCAGCTGATCGCAACTGGAATGCTGATCGACACGCAGTATCGCAACGACTTTCAAAAAGAGAAAAGTGGTTACAACGGCGGAGGCGACCCTTGGCACAGCGATGGGCGGTTGGCCCTTGGGCAGATTTCCAACTAACCAAACACATTTCCCCCCGGCAGGAACTTCGTTTGATTGCAAACACTTTTTGCAGCCTTTAAGATCGCCCTTTCATTTGCCGCGAGTGAAGGATCGCCTTTTTTTCGCAAGCGGCGACGGCTCGAAACTTCTGCCAACGAAGGTCGTTCAAAAAATGTCCCGTCTCAAAGAAAAGCAACGGCCGGCAAAGTTCCATCGACGACTCCTGCTCATTCTCGGACTTTCCTTATTCTTTGTTGGTTGCGGTAATCCGCCCGCAAAACCGACAGTGAACCCAGAAAAGTCCCAAGCGGCCTCAAAACCACAGAAAAAGAAGCTCAAGATTGGCTTCTCCGCCCTCACCCTGACGAATCCCTTCTTCAAGGTGATCGCCGATTCCATGACGGCCGAAGCATCCAAGCACGGCTATGAAGTGGTCGTCGTGACCGGTGAACGCGATGTCAAAAAACAGGCCGACCAAGTCAATGAGTTTATCGTCAGCGGCGTCGACGCCATCGTGCTGAATCCCTGCGACTCGCAATCGATCGGGCCGGCGATCGAGAAAGCAAACCAAGCGGGTATCCCCGTCTTCACTAATGACATCAAGTACGACGGTAAGCAGGGCAAAGTCGTCTGTCACATCGCCACGGATAACTACCAAGGCGGAAAGCTGGCCGGCGAAGCGATGGTCAAGCTGCTCGGCGAGTCCGGCGGCAAAGTCGCCATCTTGCATTTTCCCCAAGCCGAATCTTGCCAGCTTCGCGTTAAAGGCTTCAGCGAAGTCGTCGCCGCGCACAACGCCCAACCGAATGCAGCTCAAATCGTGGTCGCCACCACACTCGATGGCGGTGGCGTCCGCGACGAAGGCTTTACAGCCGCTAAGGACGCGCTCGAAGCGCACCCCAACCTCGCGGCGGTCTTCGCCATTAACGATCCTTCAGCCTTGGGAGCTTGGGCCGCAATCGATGCCGCGGGGAAAACCGACCAAGTAAAGATTATCGCCTTCGATGGCCAACTCATCGGCAAACAAGCAATCCTTGAAGGAAAGATCATCTGCGATCCGATTCAGTTCCCAGACCGGATCGGACGTGTCACGATTGAACAAATCGTCAAACACTTCGCGGGCGAAGCTGTCCCAGCCGAAATCCTGATCCCTTCAGAGCTTTATTACAAGGCGGACGCGGAGAAAGATCCCGAACTAAAAACGCAAGCACCGTCAAAGTAGCCCGCTAAACGTAAGGACTTCGCTTGTTCGCTGGGCAGAACCCCAATTCGACGCCGCCGCTGCTAGAGATGCGCGGGATTAGCAAGTCCTATCCCGGCGTCTGCGCCGTGCGAAATGTGGACCTGCAATTGCGTCGCGGTGAAGTTCTCGCGCTCCTGGGTGAAAATGGGGCGGGCAAGAGCACGCTCATCAAAATCCTCGGCGGAGCCCACGCGCCCGACTCCGGGGAAGTCCTGCTCGACGGGAAGCGACTTGAGCTCAACTCTCCCAACGCGTCGGCTCGGGCTGGGATTGCCGTTATCTATCAGGAGCTGAACCTCGTTCCGCAGCTGACTCCCTGGGAAAACATTTTCCTCGGGCAGGAACGAGGTTGGGGCCGGACCGATCGCTCTGAAGAACGAAACCGCACGGTGACTCTGCTGGAGCAACTCGGCCAGTCGCTGGACTTGGATATTTGCTGCGGCGATCTCTCGATTGCCCAGCAGCAAGTCGTAGAAATCGCCAAGTCCCTAGCCCGCGAGGCCCGGGTCTTGGTCTTCGACGAGCCGACTGCCGCGCTGTCCCCGCAGGAAGTCGAGCGGCTGATCAACTTGATCAAGCGTCTTAGAGCTGACGGGATTGGCATTATCTACATCAGCCATCGCCTGGATGAAATTTTTCAGATCGCCGATCGCATCTTGGTTCTCCGCGATGGCGAACAAGTCGCGAATGGGGAAACGCAACGGTGGACTCGCGCAAGCCTAATCGCAGCCATGGTCGGTCGAGAGCTTGACCAAGAGTACCCGGCACGCGAGCCAGCGATCGGCGGAGTGCGGCTGGAGGTGAGCCAACTCAGTCGCATGCCCGCGGTGCAGCCTTGCAGCTTCACGCTGCGACGTGGCGAGATCCTAGGGGTGACCGGGCTGGTCGGATCTGGACGCACGGAATTGGCGAGACTTCTGGCTGGGGCCGATCGCGCGACGGGCGGATTCGTGCGGCTAGATGGTCGCGAACTGCGAATTCGTTCGCCACGCGAGGCGATCAACGCTGGAATTTGTCTGCTGACTGAAGACCGCAAACATCAGGGGCTGGTTCTCTCCGCAACGGTGCGAGAGAATTTCGCGCTGCCCAACCTCGGCCATCTCGCCCGGGCCGGGGTGATTCAGCGCAACAAGGAGCGAACCCGCTGTCGTGAATACGCCGAGCGGCTGCGGATTCGGCTCGATGGACTCGACGCACCTGCGGGAAAACTATCTGGCGGCAATCAGCGGAAAGTCGTTTTGGCGAAGTGGCTGGAGCGAGACGCCGAGGTTCTGATCTTCGACGAGCCGACGCGGGGAATCGATGTCGGGGCAAAATACGAGATTTACTTGCTGCTCAACGAATTGGCTCGGCAAGGGAAATCGATTCTGATGATTAGCTCGGAACTCCCTGAAGTCTTGGGAATGAGCGATCGGCTCCTCGTGATGCACGCAGGTCGAATCACGGGCGAGATATCCAATCCGCGGGAAGCCACTCAAGAGCAAATCATGCAAATGGCGGTTGCGTAAAAAAGTGATGACGAGCAGCACTCACAAAAATCGATTCCGCCGATCGCTGCTGCGAGACTATGGGATGTTGCTGATCCTGCTTGCGCTCGCTGCTCTGTTCAGCTTGCTCACAC
>JBJTQD010000666.1:0-1487 GCA_046075445.1 Planctomycetota bacterium | reverse complement strand
GAGCAGAGTCGCCGCCGGCATTGGATCAAGCGATTTTATGGGGAGTACGGTGGGCGAGCGCGGAATGCAGAATGCAGAATGAGTAGCTTGCCGCTTTCTGAGCGGGTCGGCGCTAGCCGCCGGTAGCCTCTAATTCAGGTGCCGCTCGTGGCTCTCGACCCCACTGACGGGATAATTGTCGGTTTCCTCGCCTCAGTATCAGCCGGGCCTTCGCGCCAGCGTTCGGTTCGGTAGCTCAGACAAGCGTCGCCAACTTGAGTTACACCACGCCCTTTGCAACGCCTCAGGGACGTGCCACGCATGAACTCGTGCTACTCGAGCGCGGCGGCTGCAACCCTCATTGCTAGCACCCAAAAAAGGCTGGGAAACCTGCTCTTCCCCGGGCTTGCCCAGAACGCTAACATCCCGCCGCTTTGTCAGTTTGTTGAATCTGTCTGCGAATGGGATTGTCTGACGGAATGGGAATAAGATGAGCTGCCTGCGAATGCTCTTACTGTTGGGACTGCTGGTCTCGATTATCGGTTGTCAGCAACCGGCCGGGGGCGGTGCGGGCTCAAACATGTTCTCTACCGGACCCGGTAGTCCTTGGGGGCAAGCGACCGAGGCGCAGCAGCAATTTTTCGCCGGCGTCTCGGACCAGATGAAGAACCTTACGGCGCGGCTGGGACAAAGCGACCTCGACAATCAACAATTGCAAACCGAACTCGCGGGGCTAAAGCAAAAACTTCAGGCTGCCGGCGATTACAACTATCAGTTGAAGCAACAACTGGCTGATACCGTATCGCAAATTCAAACGGTCCAGAACGAGAAACTCGCGATTGAGCAGCAAATGCTCGCCCTGCAGCGGAATCTCAGTGCGCCGGCGATGGCTGGTGGAGCGGGCTCTCCCGCGATGGGAAATGGCATGCTCGCGGCAGGACAGACGGCTCCGCCTGCTCAACTTCCATCGGCCGGCGGTACACCGACACTGCGGGCGAACAACAGCCTGATGCAAAAGGTGAGCGCACTGCAATTTACCGGCGTCACCACGCGGATGGATGGCGATGTGATTCGCGTTGAGATGCCGACTGATATGGTTTTCACACCGGGGACCTATCAGATCTCGCTCACCTCAGGTCAGTTGCTCCAGCAAATCACCGCGGTGATCAATCGAGAATTTCCCAAACAACTAATCGGTGTTGAGTCTCATTGGGACAGCACATTGCCGCCGCCTGCGGGAGCGACCGTGCAGCAGCTCACGGCAACTCAGTCGCTGGCCGTTTTTAACGAGCTGGTGCGTTTGGGAGTGCCAGAGCGACAACTCTTCACGCTCGCAATGGGCGCCAATCGCCCTCGCTATGCGGCGGCAGCTGCCGCGCCGAATCAAGCTTCGAACCGGCGAATTGAGATCGTCGTCTATCCCGAGACGACCGAGTAAGCGGCCGGTTAGTGGTTTGGGTTTGAGTGGCTTGCCGCGCACTCGCTGCAGTGGTGGGTGCGCGTCAGAG
>JBJTQD010000665.1:0-2349 GCA_046075445.1 Planctomycetota bacterium | reverse complement strand
CGCGCACCGCGCGATCACCATCGGAAAGCCTGTTCAGCGCATCAGAAACCGTCAGGCTTTCCGTGCCCGATGGCAGCGGCACGGCAACCTTCATGGTGGCGATGGTCTCGTCAAATAGCCGGTTCCAGGCAGCACGGCCGGTCACTTCCTTCTCGTGCAGCAGCTTTTCCACCTCATCGGAAAGCTGGTGCGGGCGGAAGACGCGCAAATAAGCCGTCCCGCGTCTGCGGTGCGGAATTGGTTCGCCACCCAAAGGCTGGGACCCCGCCGACTTTGTGATCAGCAAGTTTTCTGCTGAGGAGAAGGTAGAGGCCGACCGGTTAGTAGACACAGCCTCTCAAGCGGTTCTTTGCTGGTTACAGCACGGGATCAAAGAGGCGATGAATCGGTTTAACTCAACTGCAGGAAATACGAGTTCCTCGGCTGAGCCAACCAAAGGTAAAGAAAAAGGCGGTCCGGGAAGTCAAGCGAACCCAACACGTGAGTGAACATTGTTTTTCAAAACAGTGTTGCCACCAAGAACGTGTTGACAGCTTGATCCCCGAAATGCACTGAAGCGACTTCGGCACTCAGTTCGAAATCGCAGCAAACTGATTTTGAATTTAAAACATTGAATTTGGATTTGGACGGAGAAATCCCTTGGCTCGAACTGTTTACGAAAGCATGTTTATCCTGAACCCTAACGCTTACGCGAAGAATCCTTCGGGTGCTGCCAACACAGTCGAGCAATTAGTTGCCTCGGTTGGCGGTAAGTTGTTGGCGAGCCGTTTGTGGAACGAACAGAAATTGGCTTACCCAATCCACGGACACCGCAAGGGTGTTTACTGGTTGACCTATTTCGAAATGGAAAGCACCGAGATGCCGAAGTTCAATCGGCAGTGCCAGTTGGCTGACATCGTGATGCGACACTTGGCCATTCGGATTGACCCGCGTCTGGCGGACACGCTGGTTGCTGTCGCTAAGGGCGAGAAGACGATTGCCCAACCGAGCGTTGATATTGTGATCGAGGAAGAAGTCGAAGAACCGGTAGAAGCTGAATAAACGACTGCAAAACGGAACTGGCTTTTGCTGAAAGGCTGTGGACTCTAGTTTCAGGGATGAGCTTGGAAAGCCAGTTTGATTCGGCTCCCAAATAGTTAGGTAAGTACAAGAATTCAGATTGTGTCGGCCGGGGGGTTCTGGCTGACTTGATTCCCAGGGACTGGTTGGTAGCGTTTTTGATGTTTGGAGGCTCCCATGGCCAGTTTTAATCGAGTGATTTTGGTAGGTAATTTGACTCGCGATGTCGATTTGAAGTACACCGCGGGGAATACGGCAGTCACCGAACTCGGTTTAGCCGTGAATGACCGGGTTAAGAAGAACAACGAGTGGGTTGACGAGACGACTTTTGTCGATGTTACCCTTTGGGGAAGGACCGCCGAAGTTGCGAGCGAGTACCTCTCCAAAGGTTCGTCAGTCCTGATTGAAGGGCGATTGAAGCTGGACACCTGGGAAAAGGATGGCCAGAAGCGATCGAAACTGCATGTGATCGGCGAGCGAATGCAGATGCTCGGTGGTCGCGGTGCAGGTGCCGGCGGAAGCGGCGGTGGTAGTGGCGGCAGTGCTCGCTCCAGCAACAGCTCGGGCGAACGCTACTCGGGCAGTTCTGCTCCCGAGATGCCCGCTTCTCACGGCGGCTCGAACGGCGGCGATGACGTCCCCTTTTAATGTTTGAAGCAGTAGAAATAGAACGAAACCAATAACGCAAACCGTTTTGAATTTTTGAGGATTGAGATTTCAATGAGCGCCACTAAGACACGCCTTCGCGCCGAGAAGCGACTTCCAACGACCACTGGAGGAAATGTTCAGTTGCTTCTGATTCAGTCCGTGGACAACCTCGGCAAACAAGGTGACGTCGTCGCCGTTCGCCCCGGCTATGCCCGCAACTACCTCTTGCCCCAAGGCTTGGCAACAGTTGCCAGCGATCACCACAAGCGGATGGTCGAGAAGCATCGCGCCAAGTTGCTGGAAATCGAACAAACTCGCCTCAAGACGCTCCGCGACTTGGCGAACCTGATCGGCCAGCAAAGTATTACGATCGAAGCCAACGCCAACGAAGAAGGTCACCTCTACGGCAGCGTATCTGCTCCCGATATCGTGGCCGCTCTCAAGGCACTGAACATCGCGGTCACCAACGACCAGATTCGTCTTGAAGGCGTGCTCAAGGAACTCGGACTCTACACCGTTCGCGTTCACCTGCACAACGATATCGAGTCGGAACTGAAGGTCTGGGTCGTTCCAACCGTTCAGGAAGAGCTCAAGAAGTAACTCTCCAGGCCTCAGGCTGCGGTTTGAGAAGTGGGTTTGCGG
>JBJTQD010000664.1:0-1191 GCA_046075445.1 Planctomycetota bacterium | reverse complement strand
GTCTTGCCGTCGGGAAGAACTTTTTTGCTGACAATGTTAGCTTGGTTTTCCGGTTCCGGTGCTCCGGGAAGTCGAACATCCTCAATCAGCTCAACGGAGTGGAAGTGACCTGAATCCCCCGTAGTTCGGCCTTGCAAAATCGCGTTTTCGGAAACGCGACCGCCACGGAAGCTCTCGCGGGTGTTGGGGTCGATTTCAGTCATCGCGGCCATGTCTTGGGAGCCGACCAACTGATGGGTGTGCGAGAGGCTGCGCCACACGAACAGGAAGCTGAGAAACCCCATCAGAGCGAGGAGAGCGGTTCCCAGGGCGACAAAACCAAGAATCCGGCCAAGCACGATTTCTGTGGAACGAACTGGCTTGGTGACAACCGTATGAATCGTCTTGTTCTTACTGTCGTCAGGCCAGCTTAATGCGCTGAGCAACATCCCCATGAACAGGATTAGCAGTTGCGTGCCCCAGAGCACAAAGTTGACGTAAGTTCGGTCTGGGTTGTCGACGCCGGCGTTCATAAACCAGCCGCCAAAGAGCAGGGCGATCGCAAAGACTGCGAACGTGACAAGCACCACTTTGCGGCGCAAAGCTTCTTTCACCGACAGCTTGGCGATAGCAAAAACGCGGCGGACCGACGTGCCAAACAAGTCAGGGATAAAGCCAAACAGAACTTGAGCGACAACGTAAAAGGCTTCCGCCGGGCCATGGCGAAAAGCGGCCACCAAGTAGCCGAGGATGATAATCAGCAGCACCGCAGGACCACCCGCCAGCACAAACGTCCAAAGCGCTGAAGGGAGCCAGTCGAAGAAGTTCTCGAAATTTTCGACAACCATGGGAAAACCGGTTCAGGAGAAAAGTTTGGGCTGGAGGATACCGCGTCGGGCTTGCCGGCCTCGATGAATCGAAGCGGGCAGCGTGATACAAATGACTAACCGGAAGAACGAGCGCCTTGTGAGCGATGCCCCGGCCGCTGCTGGCTTTCTCTCACGATCGTCAGGAAGAGGTCCTCCAGACTGGTTCTCGGATTTTCCAGCGAGAGCACCTCGCCACCATGCTTGGCGATAATCGCTCGAAGTTCGGCGTGAGCCGACTCGGGCAGTCCCTTGAAGCGGACTTGGGTCTCGTCGCTTACCTGTAGCAGGCTGTCGACTCGCCCCAGTTCTTTCAACTCACCTTGGTACAAAATCGCGATGCGGT
>JBJTQD010000663.1:0-872 GCA_046075445.1 Planctomycetota bacterium | reverse complement strand
CCGGGATACAAGAGCGGCTGCGCGGTTTCGGTCCTCGATGAGCAAGGCGCGGTCCTCCACACCGACAAACTGTTCGTCGTTGGCAACCAAACACGACGAACCGAAAACCGAACCAAACTGGCCAACCTCGTTAAGCAGCATCACATTTCGCTGGTTGCAATCGGCAACGGAACCGCTTGCCGTGAAGCCGAGCAAATGGTTTCCGATGCAATCAAGCAAGAATTGGCGGAACTGCAAACTCGGTATGTCATCGTCAATGAAGCAGGGACGAGCACTTATTCGACCAGCGAGATCGGCAAGGAAGAACTTCCGAACGTGGCCGCAGGTGCTCGCTGTGCGGTTTCGATTGGTCGTCGCCTGCTCGACCCGCTCTCCGAACTAGTGAAAATCTCCCCGGCCAACCTTGGCGTTGGACTGTATCAACACGATATCAAGGCGAAGCACCTAGCGGAGTCGCTGGAAGAAGTCGTCGATGCTTGCGTGAACCATGTCGGCGTGAACATCAACACAGCCAGCGTTGCACTCCTTCGCCACATCGCCGGACTGAACCAGCTGACAGCTCGACGGCTACTGGAACACCGCACCGAAAAACCGTTCACCAACCGCCAGCAACTGCGCGAGGTCTCGGGAATTGGCGATGCTACCTTCGTCCAAGCGGCCGGCTTCCTTCGAATTTTCGGCGGCGACCAACCGCTCGACGAAACGGCGATCCACCCCGAAAGCTATCCGCTCGCCGAACGGATTCTGGCCAAAGTTGGCTGGACCGTCGCGGACTGGGCAAACTGGCGTCAGGCCCAGGAAAGCCGAAACCAACAAACTCCGCCTGCAGCGACTACCAGCCAAGAAGTCCCCGTAGCCGCTCCAAGCGATAG
>JBJTQD010000662.1:0-3264 GCA_046075445.1 Planctomycetota bacterium | reverse complement strand
TCTTCAAATCCCGCAGGGGCAGGAGCTCATGATGTGCGACCGTTGCTTCGATTTGGCTAAGCCTTCTCTCATTCGCTCGCTTTTTTGGGCTGGGCTACTGCTCTTCGCCCCGCTTGCCCCGCTCCTCGCGCAAGAGGTCGAGTCCGAGCAGCAAGTCAAGAAAATCAATGAACTCATCGCTCAGACTTGGAGTGATTACTCACTGACGCCGAGCGCTGATGCGACCGACGGTGAATGGTGCCGTCGCGTTTATCTAGACTTGGTCGGACGAATTCCATCGGTCGATGAACTTGCCGCTTTCACTTCAGACAAAGACAAATTCAAAAAGGAACGGCTTGTCAGCAAGTTGCTTTACGACGACCAGTACACCGGTGAATACGCGCGGAACTGGACGACCGTGTGGACCAACTTGCTCATCGGGAGAACAGGTGGGACACAAGACAACTCGATGATCAGTCGTCCGGGGATGCAGAAGTACCTTCGGGATTCTTTCGCCAGAAACAAACCGTATCACCAATTGGTTTCTGAACTGGTCACGGCAACAGGCCGGGTTGCTCCCGGGTCAGAAGAATTCAACGGCGCGGCCAATTTCTTGATCGACAAGGTCAATGAAGAGCAAGCCGCTCAGGCAACCGCGGCGACGACCAAGTTGTTCCTTGGATTGCAGGTTCAGTGCACCCAATGCCACAACCATCCATTCAACGATTGGAAGCAGCAAAAGTACTGGGAGATGAACGCCTTCTTCCGGCAGGTTCGCGCTTTTCGCGGCGCATCGGAACTCGAGTCTTCTCAACTGGCTAATCAAGACTACGCCGGTGAGAGCGGCAACCCAGATGAAGCCGATTTGTTTTATGAGCTGCGGAACGGGCAGATCAAAGTTGCCTACCCGGTATTCGTGGATGGGACCGAGATTCCACGCAGTGGCTATGTCAACGTGGTCAATCGGCGGTCCGAGTTCGCCAAGATGATGGTGGCTTCTCCGTACTTTGCCAAGACAATCGTAAACAGGACTTGGTCCCATTTTCTGGGGTATGGCTTTACTAAGCCGGTCGATGACTTGGGACCGCACAATGTGCCGAGCCATCCAGAGTTGCTGGCTTACCTCGCTGAAGAGTTTCAGAAAAGCGGCTACGACATGAAGAAACTCATGACCTGGATCGTGCTCAGCCGTCCGTATGCGTTGTCCAGCCAAAGGACGAGCAATAACGAAAAAGACGACCCGATGCTGGGTGGACCACCCCGGTTCAGTCACTTCTACATCCGCCAAATGTCGGCGGAGCAGCTTTACGAGTCGCTGCTGGTTTCCACCCAAACCGGCCAAGCTCAAGGGAGTTACGAGGAGCAGGAGGAGCGGAAAAATCGCTGGCTGCAGCAGTTTTCCACCGCTTTTGGTAACGACGAAGGGGGGGAGGCGACTATTTTTAACGGCACCATCCCTCAAATCCTGATGATGTTCAACGGCGAGATGATTCGGGCTGCAACTTCTGGAGAAAGCGGCACGATAATCGATTCATTGGTCACTAATACGAAGCTGAAGGACCAACAGCGGATCGAGCAGCTTTACTTGGCCGGACTGGCTCGCTTACCCAGTCGCGAAGAGCTGAAAACCGCGCAAGAACTGCTGGCCGCCCGCAATGGCGATGTCCGCCAGATGCTCCGAGACCAGTGGTGGATTATCCTTAACAGCGGCGAGTTCATCTTCAACTTCTAGTTTCGTTTCGTTCTGCTTCCTAGCCTAGACGCTTAAAACACATCCCCCAGAGGCTCCGAATGAACTTCAATACACCTTCCGGAATGAGCCGTCGGCACTTTATGCAACACTTGGCCGGAGCCTCGGCTCTGACCGGTGGAGCTCTCGCGCTGGGACACACGCTGAACGTGCATGCCAACGAGCTGAAGCGAAACCGCAAGTCAGCCATTTTGCTCTGGATGGGTGGCGGGCCATCGACCATCGACCTTTGGGACTTGAAGCCGGGCGCCTCGACGGGTGGCGAGTTCAAACCGATTTCGACCACTGGTGACATGCAGATCTCCGAGCATCTTCCGATGATTGCCCAGCACATGGACAAGCTTTCCATTGTGCGGAACATGAGTACGCGGGAAGCTGACCACACCCGTGGCACCTACTACATGCACACCGGCCACGTTCCGGATCCAAACATTGAATACCCCAGCTACGGCTCGGTGATTGCTCATCAGTTGGCCGACCAGCGACCGGAACTGGAGATCCCTCCGTTCATCGCAGTCGGTGGTGGCTCTGAGGGACCGGGCTATTTGGGGATGGCGTGGGCTCCGTTTTCTGTTGACAGCAATGGGCAAGTGCGAAACCTCGACATGGGGATCGAGCAAGCCCGAATGATGCAGCGCGTCGAGGCCTTACGGCGATTGGAAAGCCGCTTCATCAACAGCAATCGCGGCCTGGCTGTCGAAGAGCATGCCAAGGTGATCGGCAAGACGCTGAATCTGATGAGCAGCAAGCAGATGGAAGCTTTCAAGGTGAGTCTTGAAACTCAAGAAGTCCGCGAGCGATATGGCGAGAACAATTTCGGCCGCGGCTGCCTGATGGCTCGTCGCCTCGTCGAAGTCGGCGTGCCGTTTGTCGAGGTCTCGCTCGGTGGCTGGGACAATCACCAAAACATTTTCACCACGCTGCAAGACAATCTGCTCCCGACACTCGATCGAGCGATGAGCGTGTTGGTTGAAGATTTGGCTCAGCGCGGGATGCTTCAAGACACGGCAGTCATTTGGATGGGCGAGTTTGGCCGCACGCCGCGGATCAACGGTAACGGGGGACGCGACCACTGGGCCCGCAGTTGGAGCACGGTTGTCGGCGGTGGCGGATTGAAGCCCGGAATTGCGGTTGGCCAGACCAACGAGGATGGCACTCAGGTCGAAGGTTCTTCCTACTCTTCGGAAGATTTGCTCGCCACGGTGTGCCGAGGGTTGGGAATCAGCCTCGAGACGACATTCACCAGTCGTAGCGGCCGGCCGATGAAGATCGCTCACGGCGGCAAGGTAATCAGCGAGCTGTTCTCCTAAGCGGAACGCATGTCGCCCGTCAGGGCTGAGTTGCGCTGTTGAAAAAACTAGCGCTGGGTGCAGGTCTCCCGACCTCGCTCGCGGTGCGATTGGCGATCAGGGGAGATCGTTTTCTCGCTTCCGGTGGGTGCGCACCGCGGAGGCTTTTAATGGTTTAGGTGTCCGTTTCTTGCGGATGCGACCCACCCTACGATCATTATTTTCAGCGCCGGCTTCATTTTTTCG
>JBJTQD010000661.1:0-2732 GCA_046075445.1 Planctomycetota bacterium | reverse complement strand
CTCAAGTCGTGAGGAGAGTTGATTCCATACCTCGCGAGGGATCTCCAAGAGCCGCCGCTGCGTTGGGTCAAATAGGAAGACTCGATCGGCGATGGGAAGGAGCGAGACATAGTCGTGTGTGACGACAATCGATGTTTTGTGATGGCGAGTGTGAGTCTCGCGAATCAGGTCGGTCACTCGTCGGGCGGTGGCCGGGTCGAGCCCGGAGGTGGGCTCGTCATAGAGCATGACGGGCGGATCATTGGCGAGCGTCCGCGCGAGCGCGAGTCGCTGTCGTTGTCCGCCGCTTAATCGCGACGTGGGGACGTCTGCGGGAACGTTGAGTTCCTCCAGCCACTTGGCGGCGGGGAGTCCGCTAGTACGGCGATGCCCGGCCTCGCGAGCGAAATCGACGTTCTCTTCTGGGCTCAACTCATCGAGCAGCGCGAAAGACTGAAACACGACGCCAGCTTTCCCCGCTGCGGTTGGCTGATCGCCAAGAAAGACTTGGCCGCTGATTCGAATTCCATCAACGTGTTTGGAAAGGAGGCCGGCAATAATTTTCAGGAGAATGCTTTTGCCGACACCACTGGGACCGACGACCAGCGAAATCTGCGCGGCTGGAAATTCTGCGTCGACTTTCTCGAGCAGAGTTTTTTGTCCCGCGGTGACGCTGAGTTGCTGCAGCCGAATCGGAATCGCAGGCGTTTCCCCTGAGGTCACTGGCGACTCCTTGCCGGAATGTGAAACGGATTGGGAGCGTTCGGGTCGCCGTTGATGACGTTGAGGTCACGTACCCGAGAGTTCGACTTCTGATCGCCGTCTTTCGGGAGGTGGAGCACAAGCCAGCGCTGGTCTTTGAACAAAACCTTGTTGCGAAGCACCTGGGAGAATTCCGGCGTGATTCGCTTGCGGGGATTGCCAAACATGGTCTCCCCGATTGCGGTGATTGTCGGTTCGAGCCGACTGTTGGCGTCGCTCAGAGCGGCTTGGGCTTCGGGAGTTGACCAGACGTCTCGCCAGACTTGTTTCAGGCGCGGGTTGTCGGTGATCACATCGTTCAAGATGCCGAACAATTGGCTTTGCAATTCCCGGTCGAGGGCAACTTGTTCCGCGCCGCTGCGAATCGTATCGCGGAATTCCTGGTTCGCGAGGATCTCCGTGATGACTCGCTTTTGTAATTCGAGGAAGTCGGGGAGATGTGACTCTAGGGTTGGTAGCACGTGATTGTCGACGAAGCGACGAAATTCCTTGCGGGTCAGATCTCGCTCGGGCAGGGGGGAAGCATCGTAAAGGATTCGCCAAGTCAGCCGCCAGAGCGAGGCTTGGTCCCAAAGTTGTTGGCCGATCTGGTTGGCGAGTGGTTCGGCTTCTCGCTGAATAATCGGCCAGACTTGTTCTCTCAGGAGCGGAGTCAGTTTGGAGCGGACGAATTCCTCTTCATAGCGGTCGGAAATTGCGCGGAGTTCGGTTGACCGTGCGGCAAAGGCTTTTTGAAAGTCTTCGCGAAGGACTTCGCTGCTTCGGCGAAGCGACTCAAGCAGCAGCGGTTGCAGCTCTTGAACGATCTCTGTTTGATGTTCTTCAAACGCGGTGCGGAGTAGCTGGAGAATTTCGGCTCGGATGTTTGGCGAGAGCATTGTCTCGACAACCCAAGCCATTGAGTCGGGGCCTTGGTGGAGGGTTAGATACGCTCCGTCGATGATGCCGGGCGCGGAGCCATAAAACTCAGCCTCGGCGTAGTCCGCGTACGTCAGTTCCTTGTTTTGACTGGTTGGGCTTTCGACGCGAGTGACACGACCGATTGCCGGCGAGCCGCTGGTTCCGGGGAGAAAAATCTGGTCGCCGACTTGAATCAGTTCGAGTTGAGTGAGCTTGAGGACAACTTTTTGGCGCGAGCCTGCGACGAAGTTCCAGAGGCTGCGGAACCGCTGTTGGTTACCGCCGGCTCCCTGATTGGTCCAAGCGAAAAGGGCGATGAGCAGCGCAATCCAGAAACCAACGCCTGCGATCGCTTTGAGGGGGCCCGATTTTGAAAAAGTGGATTCGTTGGCTAACAAGTTAACGCGACGCTTTGCAACGTTGGAGCTTGAAGAGAGTTTCCTGTCCCGGAGCAGCTTGCGGGCTTGCGGACAGCCCAGCCAAATATAGCTTACCCTTTCTCCGAGCGGATGGTTTTGCGGAGGATTCGAGCGTCTCGGTTGGGCGTTACGGGGAGGAATGATGCCCCGGCTTTTCGTGGGCCTATTTCTCGTCGGTTTTGGTTGACGAGTGGTCGTGGATGATTAGCCAGCGGCCGTCGAGCTTTCGCAGGACGAGCGAGAAATTGCCGTCTTTCTTCTCGCCCGCATTGTCGAGGTGCCAGTCGCCCAGAACAAGGGCTGCGTCAGGCGAGAGCAGTTCGCAGGAGATCTCGTCGAAGTGCAACTTCCCCATCTTTTCTTTAGGGTAATTCTTTTGGTAACGCTCGAGGGTCGCTTGCCATCCACGCATGGTTTGACCGCCACCGGAAAAGGTCAGCCTGTCGTCCTTCCAATAAGTTTCCATGAACTCCAGAATGTCGCCCCGGTTCCAAGCAGCAGCTTGTCGCTCAAGGGTTTCGACGATCTTCGCTGATTCATCGCCTGCATGATACTAATTCAATATCATTTGTCATTTCTTTTTTATATATTTCTTTCTTTATTAAATCTTACTTCTATATTTTCTCTTTTTTTTCGTGATGGTTGTTGTAGTGATAAATAATAATTACTTTG
>JBJTQD010000660.1:0-3701 GCA_046075445.1 Planctomycetota bacterium | reverse complement strand
GGAGGTAGCTGAAGTGATTCGGGGTTGCGAGTCAGGGAAAAACCGAATTGCTTCAATTGGGCAGCGATTTCAATTTGAAGGGACCGATGTCTCTGGCAGAAAAATACAACTTGTTGAAATCTTGGGTAAGCCCGCGGTGGTTGCTTTTCTAAGTGGAGCGGACCCGGATTTCGAGCCTCAATTCAAAAAGTTACAAGCTGATCTGCGACCGTTGCTCAAACGCGGCTTAAGTCTGGTGATTGTCTGCGTCGACATCTCAGCCGACGCCTTAGGGCCCGACGTGGTGAAGAACGATTCCAAGCAGGTTTGGGTGGTCGCCGACCCGGACCGCAGCAGCATTGCTTGGAAACAGTCGCAGGCGGAAGTCTTGCCATTGGTCGTTTTGATTGACACGGTTGGCGTGGTCCAGCGATTTGCGAACCTCGACATTCATCTGGTCACGACGATCGAAGGTGAACTGAGTCAGAAGTCCCAATAGGGACTCAATGAAGCAAGCGATAATCTTGGCAATGAGGCTGGCCGGGAATTTCGCCTGGCATTTATAACGCTGCGGCTGGAGTGTCTGCTCGCAATTGGGCAATCGAGGCATGCGTTGCGGCTTCGACGGCGCTTTGCCAATCTGAATTTCCGAGGTGCGCGAATTGTTTTGATTCGTGGGCGAAGATGATCGCCCGGCTGCTATTTACGATCGCACCCAATCCTTGGCAGTCAAAACCGCCAGCGACATCGGCGGCCGTTCCGCCTTGAGCGCCGAAACCAGGAATGAGGAACAGTGTGTGCGGCATGGCCAGACGGAGTTCGGAAAGTTGTTCGGGATAGGTAGCTCCAATCACTGCGCCAACCGAGCCATAACCGCAATTGCCGAGCGTTTGTACGGCTAGATTTTCAACGTCAGCTGCAACCCGACGATAGAGCGGTTGGTCTTTGATCGTTAAGCCTTGATAGTCCTCGCTTCCCGGATTGGATGTCTTGACGAGCACGAAGAGGCCTGAGTCGACAGCCGCACAGCGTGAGACAAATGGCGCAAGGCTGTCTCGTCCCATCCAAGGATTAATCGTCAAGGCATCCCCGCCCCAGGGGCTTCTTGGCTTTCTGCCGAGATAGGCGGATGCATAAGCTTCGCCGGTCGATCCGATGTCGTTCCGCTTGCCGTCGAGAATCACCAGCAGGCCTTTTGCGGTAGCGTGATCTACTACCGCTGCGAGCGCGTGCATGCCAGCCGGGCCGTACTGCTCGAAGAAGGCGAGTTGCGGTTTGATGGCCGGTACTAAATTTGCAACGACGTCGATGATCCCGAAAGAGAATTTGCGAAAGCCTTCAGCTGTTTGTGTCCAGTACTCAGCCGAATGGGGCGGCGCGGTCAATTCACTTCGAATCGCGGGTGGCAACTGTTCGCGACGGGGGTCAAGGCCGACCATCAAGGGTGTGCGGGTTGTGCGAATCCGTTCAATTAGGCGATCAGCAAAATTCACGTTGGCACCTGAGAGCGTGTTTGCGGTGGGGAGCCGCGTTGGGAATGACTTCCGGAATTGCAGGGTAGCGACGGAAAGCGAACTTACTCTTTCGGGTTGCGTTTGAAAATCGGGCGAGGCAAACGGCTGGAGCCACTGACTGCGCCCGGTAGAGTGACTGTCGAAAAGAGGGGTTCTGGGGCGGGCGTCGAGATAAGCCAGAAGGAGAACGGCTATGGGTTGGTATCGGCTGCGACCGACGTTTGAAATTCCTCTATCCGCGTGGGCGGGCAAGGCTCGGGTTAGCTTGTTCAGGGAGCATTGAACTGGCCTCTGCCAGCGAGGAATCGAGCCGTTTTTTGCAGAGCCATTGGGCGGTGCCATCTCTCGACCGCGAGAGAAAATTTGCTACATTACTAGACTTCGCTGGACCGCTTTAGCCGATTGTTTCTTCATCGCTTGTGAGGCTGGACCTGCGTTTGGATATCAACGACGGCGTGTAGCGCAGCCTGGATTAGCGCGCTTGCTTGGGGTGCAAGAGGTCGTGGGTTCGAATCCCGCCACGCCGACTTTTTTAAGAGCCGACTTTTTTTAAGAGCCGACTTTTTCAACGCCGACTTTTCTAAGAGCCGACTTTCAACAATGCCGACTGATTAAGTCGAAGCAAGTTGACGGAAATCTTGTAGTAAGCAAACAAAAAAGCCCTGAGGCATTTTCGTCTCAGGGCTTTTCGTTTTTCTGTTATCGCTTGGCTTGCTATGAGCGCGGTTTTTTTCACGCTTTAGCCTGTTGTTTACCAAGGCGTCCAGTAGATGCCGTTTCCGCGGAATCCCTTGTCTCCATTGGGGATCCCCAAGTCATAGTAGTGGCTGGAGTGGAAGCCGCCGAAGTAACGGGGGTAGTTGGGATAGCCCGGGTTGTAAGCCGGATCGCGTCGCCAGTCTCCGCGGTAATAATGTTCTGGAACGGGAGTTCCGGCGACTGGGCGTGCGGGCTGGATTTCATTTTCGACTGGTAATTGCCCTGGTGCATCTGAACGGATGAGGTCGCCCAGACCAGAATTGCTCGGCTCGTCCAACGGAGCTGTTTCGGTGAGCGTTGTCCCGCCACTGCGAGTGCTTGTTTGAGCGGGTCGCCAGCCGCTGCTGTTTGGCTGGTTGCTGAGCGTGCTCGGCTGGCGGGAGGCTCGGCCCCGGAAAAGTTGAGCTTCGGACTCGGAGCACCAGACAAAGCTCAATGCGAAAATCGCCAGCGGGAGTCCGCAGCGGGCAAGAGGCTGAAGAAACTGAAACATGCTGCTCATACGCTGACCCCGGAGAGATAGACCGAAGCGTTACCGCCGACATCAAGTCCATCGACGGATTGGGCTGGGGGAGTCCATTTCGGGTGCGAGCGTCGCGCTGATGCCGATGGCCGTACTGGGCAGCGTAATCGTCAAGCTTTAACAGGGCTGGAAAAAGCGGGGCAAAATCGCCTTGATTACGCGGTGCGAGTTCCCACTGCCCTGCCTGTGGCTGCTGTCCTGGAGGAGATGCAGTTTTGCGCGGCTCGCTTTTGCAATCGGGTGATCGCTCAATCGCAGCAGCCTTGGATGATAGGCGGGCGGCGCGGTGGTGAGCGGGGCTTATTGCGGCGGCTTATTCGTTTATCAATCGCAGCAGGTCTCCGATCGTGCGGTGGGCTTCGATCGGGTGTCGCAGCGGCTGGTCGGCGAGAACTTCATACTGATTCTGGCGGCCGATCTTTTGGCGGCGGATGAAGCCGGCAGTTTCCAGGTCTTGGATGATTCGTTGTACGGCTCGCTCGGTGATCCCGACTTGGTGGGCGACTTCGCGGAGGATCATCTCCGGCTGGGCGTTGAGCACGATCAGCACGTGGGCGTGATTGGTGAGAAACGTCCAGCGATGAGGCTGTTTTGCTAAAGGCTCCAGGCTGACTCGGGAGTTTGGCTTTACATCTGGTTGCTTGGTTTTTCTCCCGGGTTTTGCCGATTGCGAGCGGCGAGCTATCGGTTCGGCGGATGCGACGGCCTTTTTTCTGGATTTAGGGGGGCGGGGCATTCGAGACTCTCCAGCGACCAAGTGCCAGGAAGGATTTGAAAATCTCAGCGGGATTGTTTGATTATTTAAAAGTGGGACCGAGATAGCCAGCAGTCCGCCCGCTGATTCCCACGATTTTACGAAAAACTCGTCGCGACATCAATTTCATAGGTGGCAGAAGGCCGCGTAGACTCGATTGCATTACACGAAC
>JBJTQD010000659.1:0-2343 GCA_046075445.1 Planctomycetota bacterium | reverse complement strand
GCTCTACCCCGGGCTGGAGGCTAGAAGGCCGTTGGCCTGAAGAGCCGTGTACTGGTGGTGCGATCACCCGATCTTCCCCACGCCCTTCGCAAAGCCTCAAGGACGTGCCACCCGGAGTTGGCGGTGCTTGTCTTTGTCAGTGGCTCTTCGCGTTTTGACAGAAGCTCCGATTCTGAGCGGGTCGACATACCTTCGATGAAAGACCGTCAACTGCGGTGTACGCGGGCTTGAGTGGGCTTTAAGGTTGCTTTGATTTCCCTTTGGTCGAGCCGAAAAAATCTGCTCAAATTGCCCTTCGCTTTTTAGCCCAAGTCGATAGGATTGGCTCCAACGGATTCGCCGCCGGGACCCACCTTCTTTGGCTGACCTGTCGTCAGCACTTTGAGATTTGCTTGCGCTTGAGGTGCGCTCTCTCCGCGGCGTTGAACATTCAGTGGCCCCATGAACCGCTCCAATGCCTCGGGTGAGGCGAATTTCTCGACCGACTTTCGTGCTGCTTTTGAATTGGGGCCAGTTCGCTCGGTTCGCGGAGGTGGAGAAATTGCCCAACCCTCTTTGACGGGAACGGATCTGGTCGCAGACTCCAAATCGGAGGCTGATCGACCTGTCGAGCATGTTTCGGGACGGCCCAATCCAAATTTGCGCCGCGACCTGTGCAGCAGCGTCAATGATGGGGCTGGTTACAGCGGCATGGTGGGACTGGGGGAGGCTTACTTCGGAGCCTTCTTCCTCGCGATTGGCTCGACAGATATTCAAATTGGTGTTTTGAGCACGGTGCCTTATTTGCTGGGCAGTCTCTACCAACTGCTCACTCCTTGGGGCGTGCGTCGGTTTTATTCTTTCCGTCGCTGGGTGGTCTTCAATGCGGCTTTGCAAGCGACCGCTCTACTGGTGACGAGCCTGCTGACGTTCGCGCTCCGCGCTGATTTTTGGAACGTGTTGCTGTTACTCAGCCTCTACTGGAGTGGCGGTTTAGCGACCAGTCCGGTCTGGAACACTTGGATCGAGTTCTTGATTCCGGGTCGGATTCGAAAGCAGTTCTTGGCGGCTCGAATGCGAACCAGCCAAGTGGTGATGCTCTTGGCGATGCCAGCGGCTGGTTTGGCGATTCAAGCGAGCAGTCGCAGCGGTTACGAATTGGTTTGCTTCGGTACATTGCTTTTGGCAGCCGCGGGTTCCCGGTATTACTCCGCTTATATGCTGGGCCGAAAGAGCGAGCATGAAAGCTGGATAGTGCTGGCCGCGCCGACTAAAGCGGAAATGACGCAGCACGCGAGCACGGAGCAGACCCGAGAAGACGCATTGCGTGTTGCTTGGATGGCGATTCCGTTTTTTGCCGCGATGCATTTTTCGATGTTTATCGCTGGTCCCTACTACGCGCCGTTCATGCTGCGCAACATGGGGCTGAATTATCTGCACTTCATGTTCCTGATCGTGCTGAGCTTTGTCGGGCGGGTGTTGATGTTGCGTTGGACTGGACGGTTGGCGAAACGTCATGGGACGGGCTGGGTTTTGATGCTGGGGAGTGCCGGATTGGTACCGCTGGCTGGACTTTGGTATTTCCACGACTCATTCCTCTTTCTTTGCTGCTTGCAGTTGATCTCCGGGGCGGCTTGGGGATGTTACGAGTACGGTGTGATGATGTTGCTGGTGGAGAAGGTGACGGGGCCAAAGCGACTGGCGATCTTGTCTTGGATCAACAGCTTCAATGGGCTCGGGATGGTCGCCGGGATGCTCGTTGGTGGCGGCTTGTTGCGTTACTTCGGCGAAGTGGATTCCACCTTTGTGATGATCTTTATCCTCTCGAGCGTTTTCCGATTGTTGTCGCTGAGCGTCTTCCCCTACCGCTTGCTGCGGGTGAAGTGATTTTCGATTTGCGGCGGCCGCTTTTTGTAGGGTGGGTCGCAGCCGCGACGGTGGTTTTGGCGGTTAAGGAAAATTGATTCGCGGTGTGTACCCACCGGCAACGCGACTTAGGGTTCGGTGGGTCGCGGGCAGGGAAACGTATGATTAGCTCGGCGCCGTGCAGCGGCCCTTACCCACCCTACTCACCTACTCACTCGCCACGGCGAATTTCCACACCGCTTACTTACTACCGAGCCGAGATGCTTTTGGTGCCCGCGGGATACTACGACCGGCACGGTCGTCTTAATCGATCTGTTTTGATCGCTTCGATTTGCTGAATCGAAACTCCGAATCCACGGTGTTTCCCGACTGTGACCAAGACTTTTGGGATGTGCTTTTGGACCTTGGGGATGCCCTACGGCCTGAAGTACCGCGCGCTCAACGTCAGCTTTGCTTGGCTTTGGTTGCCGTTTCCTCTGAAAAGGGTTCGGGGATGGC
>JBJTQD010000658.1:0-10499 GCA_046075445.1 Planctomycetota bacterium | reverse complement strand
CAAGCGATCGCTCCATCTTGTTTGCGAAAAGCCGTAACGAATTGCTGGTCGGTTCCATCGCAGTGCACAATCAGTAAATCGCCGAACAGAATCGGACTGCTGCCCGGGCCTGTCTCATGCTCGAACTTGAGTTCGCTGTTGCTCCAGAGAATTTTGCCGTCGATGCGGTTGACCGCTGCCGTACCCATCGTGCCGAAATTGCAGTAAACCGTATCGCCCTCGATTACCGGGGTCGGGGAGGCGTAACTATTGAGCGTGTGAATTTCGGGTGGCTTGGGAACGCGAAAAAGTTCGACTTCGTGCAGCAGCTTTCCGGTCTCCCGGTCGACGCAGAGCGCGGATAATACCAACCCGCCGTCTGCCTCGGCGGCGTTCTCTATCGCGGTCGTCATCCAGATTTGATTTTCGATTACGACCGGCGAAGACCAACCTCGACCGGGGAGTTTTGTTTGCCAGCGAATTTGCTCCGCGGTCCACTGCAAGGGCAAACCGGTAGCAGTGGAAAGCCCTCGTCCGCCAGCACCGCGGAACTCCTGCCAGTCTTGAGCCTGGGCGGAAGAGCCGGCGATCGAGATCAGGCAAAGCAGGCTCGCGAATGAGATCGCTCGTAAATTATCGGTGCGCAAACGCATTCAGTTGTCTCTCTTACTTCCAGTTGTTAACTCCAGACGAGACATTCTCGACCGCGGACCTGATCTTTTCAATGCATTGCCCGAAGCGGAATCATGGAGTTCCCCGCGGTCAGAACTTCGTTGAAACAACTTCTTTGAAAAACAGCTCATTCATCTCCCCGTGCGGGTCGTTATTAGTTGTCTTCTGATTGACCCTGCACTGGGGTCCTATTAGACTGCCCGAGTAACTGTCCACGATTTCGCTGTTGTTTCCTCTATTCAGGAGTGGTCCGAGTGAACCGGTTCATTTCGCAATTGTATCGTTCTATCGCTCTCTCTCTGGTTCTTGGGTTGATGCTCGGAACGACAAGCGTGCCGTTGGCCGCGTTTCAAGAAGCCGCAGCCAAAGACCAGCCTGAAACAGTATCGCCCCGCCGCGGCCCAATTCGAACAGAAGTGACCGTTCCGGGAATCCTGTTCAGTCAGAAGACTGCCGAGGTCACCGTTTCGCCTAAGACGACGCAAGCCTTCAAGGTGGTCTCCGCAGTTCCGCATGGGACGAAAGTCAAAGCGGGTGACTTGCTGGTCGAATTTGACAACCAGTCCTTCCAAGACCAGTTGGCTGATGCCGAGCGAGCCCTTCAGGCCGCCGAAGTCGCTGCCAAGGAAAGTCAGCGCGAGATGGAACTCTTCATGGAGCAGCATCCCATCGATGTTGAGCAAGCCGAATTGACTTGGACTCAGGCACAGGAAGACTACAAGTACTTCGTCGAAGTCGATTTTCCGTTCGATTACAAGGAACTGGATCAAAGCCTGAAATCAGCGAAGGATTTTCTCGACTACAACCACGAGGAACTCAAACAGCTGGAGAAGATGTACAAGGCCGACGACCTGACCGAGGAATCTGAAGAGATCGTTTTGCGTCGAGCTCGCGATGATTTCGAACGAAGCAAATTCAGTTTCGAGCGAACCAAGCAAAGTAGCGACCGCCAGCGTGAAGTCGGTTTGCCGCGGCTGGAAAAGCAAAAGAAGACGGCTCATCGCTTGGCCGAACTCGCTTACCAGCGGGCTCGGCTGGAACTGTCGCTGGCGGAAGCCAAAAAGCGCCAAGCAGCCGACAAAGTCAAAGTTGCCTTGGAGAAAGCGGCGCGTGAATTTGGCGAGCTGCAGACGGACGCCGAACTCTTCCGCGTGGTCGCTCCGATCGACGGGATCGTCTATCACGGTCGCTGCGTCGATGGCAAATGGCCCGGAATTGCCGAAGCGGGAAATAAGCTTCGCAAGCACGGCGGGGTCTTACCGAACGAAGTCTTCATGACGGTCGTCGATAATTCGGCGCTCGCCGCCACTGCAAATGTACCCGAGGCCGAGATGGCCAAGGTCAAGATCGGTCAGTTTGCCAAGATGACGCCAACCGCGTTTGCGGACTCGCGGGTCGCCCTGAAAGTCAGCAAGATCGCCGCCCTGCCCAACACGGATGGATCGTTTGAAACCGAATTCGAAGTCGTTCCCAACGGACAATTACAACTCGTCGCCGGTTTGAACGGTTCGGTTAAGATTCTGATCAATGACCAGCCCAATGCTTTGCTTGTTCCCTCAAAGGCAGTCCTCACCGACGAGACCGATGATTCCATCAAGTACGTCAAAGTACAAAAAGCAGACGGTTCATCAACTCGGATTGAGGTCAAGCTTGGTGCGGCCAAGGGTGAAGATGTCGAGCTTGTCGGCAGCACTTTGACCCCCGATGACAAACTACTGCTGAAGTAAGAGTTCGTTCGCTCTCGTCTTTTCCGCCTTTTACCCATGCACTCCAATGACCCGCTGTCTTGCGATTGCCACTAGCTTCACACTCGGTTTGCTTTGTCTTGGGAGCCTCGATGCTGGCCGGGCATCCTGTCTGGCCGCATGGCAAACTGCAGATGCAGTCCCATCGGCCCAAGGTCAGGACCAGGACCAAAAGACGCCGAGTCGGCCGCTGGCTGAAGTCGGTCCGAAGCCATTGCCTGTCGAGCCACCGACCGCAGAGGCGATCGACGCAGCCATCAGTCGCGGCGTCGAGTTTCTGCTGAAAGTGCAAAACAAAGACGGTTCGTGGGGAACCGCGGAGCAGACGAAAGACCTGAATATCTACGCGCCGGTCCCGGGCGCGCACCACGCATTTCGCTCTGCGGTAACCGGCCTTTGTGTCGCGGCGTTACTCGATGTGCAGTCCAGCGACCAGCGCGTCACTGTGGCGATCGATCGAGGCGAGAAATGGCTTCTGGAGAACTTGCCATCGCTCCGCCGAGCGACCGGCGATGCGCTCTACAACATTTGGGGCCACGCATACGGAATCGAGGCCCTCGCGCGTTTGCATAGCTACCGGACCGGAGACGAAGCGAAGCAGAGTTCGCTGCGGGCCGAAATGATTCACCAAATCGAGCTGCTTGGTCGCTACGAGTCAGTGCACGGTGGTTGGGGCTACTACGATTTCGCGATGCAGCTGCAGAAACCAAGCTCTGATCCGAACAGCTTTACGACTGCCACCGTCCTCTACGCGTTCCATCTCGCGCAAGGTACGGGTGTCAGCGTCCCGAAAAAGCTAATCGACCGCGGCCTGGACGTGATTCGCCGTCAGCAGCGACCTGACTTGGGCTACCTCTACTCTGAGAATTTCCTCTATCGAACAGGTGCCGACATCAACAAGCCCGGCGGCAGCGTCGGTCGTAGTCAGGCCTGTAATCTGGTTCTCAGGTTGTACGGCGACAAGTCAGTCACAGATGAAGCGATTGCCACGTGGGCCAATCGCCTCTTTGCCCGCAACCTCTGGCTCGATATCGGACGCAAGCGACCCGTGCCACACGAAGCCTGGTATCAAGTTGCCGGCTACTTTTTCTATTACGGGCACTATTACGCGGGGCTCTGTATCGAGCACGCTCCAGCCGACCAGCAAAAAACCCTCCGCGACCAGTTGGCTCACGTGATGATCTCACTGCAAGAGAAAGACGGCTCTTGGTGGGACTATCCGCTCTACAACTACCACCAGCAGTATGGCACCGCCTTCGCGCTGATGACGCTGAAGCGTTGTAAGTAGACAAGAATTGGCCTGCTGTTGAACTCTTGTCGCAAACCAGAGTTACTTCGCCAAGTCCAAGCAAATGATTTCCTTGTCGTTGCGGATATACGCGCGGCGATTGGCGAAGGCCGGCATGCTCCAGACGACTTTACGGCCAAAGGCATTATTGGTCGGCTCGATCACATGGGCCCGGTCGATTTCCTGATAGCCTTCGCGGCTGAAACGAGCGATGACCAAATCGCCTTTTTCGTTGAACAGCCAGTAGCGCTCCCCTTCGCGGACAATGAAGGCCGTTTCCGAACCCGCCAATCGTCCTTCGCCCATATGCTCTGTGCTATCCCAAAGCCGCTCGCCGCTGGGGATCTCTAGTGCAACAAGTTTGCCGCCCTGATCCAGACCGTAAATCACATTGCCGTCAGCAATTGGCTGGACGTTGACGGGTGAGATGGCGGCCCGGACTTTATCTCGCCATACTTCGCTCGCTCCGGGGCGAGTTTGGTCCAGTTTGAGCAGCAGACTCTTTTGGCTGTAACCTGCCGCATAAAGGTGCTCGCCGATCACAATCGGGGCCATAATAATCGAGCCACTCGTCGCCTCGTAGGGAACCGACCAATATTCTTTTCCTGTTTCGGGGTCGATCGAAGTGACGGCGTCAGGCCGCAGCGCGATAAGTTGCCGCACACCTCCCGCTTCAAAGATCATTGGCGGAGCATAGCCTTGTTCTTTTGAGCTGAGAGCTCGCCAGATCTCTTTACCAGTCTTCTTGTCCAGGGCCACCAAGTGTGAGCCTGGGCCACCCGCGAGTGTGATCAGTTTGTCGCCGTCAATCAGTGGGTGTCCGGCGTAGCCCCACAGAGCCGATTTGGTTTGATACTCCTTTTTCAGCTCTTTGCTCCAAACGACTTTGCCGCTGGCGACTTCCAAACAAGTCAGATTTCCTTCTCCGCCGAGCGCATAGACCAAGTCGCCATCGACAATCGGCGTGCAGCGCGGGCCAGAGGGATACGAGACCGAGTAAACGACATCGTAAGCATGCTCCCAGAGCAACTTCCCGCTTGCTTCCTCGAAGCAAAGAACCCGTTCGGTCCCAGAAAATTCCTTCCGCGCGAAATTGTCGACTTGCACATTCCCTTGGCTGGAGAGGTCCATTGCGAAGACTTTGCCCTGGGCGACTGCAGGTCCGGCGTAGCCAATGTTGATTGGACTGCGCCAGAGGACTTTCGGTCCGCCCTCCGGAAACTTCTCCAGAATCCCAGTCTCTCGCCAGACATTATCTCGCTTGGGGCCCATCCACTGCGGCCAGTCATCGCCTGCAGCAAGTGAGAGAGCGACAGATAATTGAGTGAAGCCAATTGCCATGAGAACGGCAATCAACATCTGGCTGAGTCGTGGGGATTTGCTCATCGAAGCTGCTCTGCTGGGGGACCGACGTTTGAAAAGGTGCTGATGCCGTTAGTATGCCAAGCGGACTGAGTGGCTGAAATGGGAGGAGCGGAATTGGGGCAGTGCCCGACATGCTTCGTCAGCGGGGTCCTCGCGCCAGCCAGTTTTCATTTTGTGGGCTCGCCTGTAGCTGGCTAGTCATGGCTCCACCGACACAAGGTCGGGTGGTGACCCCCGGTTCTCTTCCTCAGCCGGTTCTTCGCGCCAGCCCCCGGTTCGGAACCCTGGAAAAAACTAAACTTCGGGTGGGTCGCATCCGCCAAACGCGTTCCACTCAAAAAGGCAGACTCCCCGCGGATCGCACGCACCGAACGGAATCACTATCCTAAACTTCCCTCGCCTCGACGCGTTCAGCGGCTTTTGCGAAAGAAAACCGCATAGAACACGGCTGCCATCAGAATCCAGATCAAGCCAATGATCGCACCATCGCGATATTTGGGGAGCATAAACGCGCCGATCAGTACGATGAGTTCACCAATCGCAAAGAGCAGCGGGAACAGCGGATACAGCGGCATCCGGATCGCTTCAGGAGAATCCTTGAACTTCTGCCGCAGAAAGATCACAGCCAGCCCAGTGAGCATGAACAAGACCGAGTCGACCAGCACCACGCCGTTGGTCAGCGAATCGATGTAGTCGACACCAGTCTTGCTGGCTGCCGCATCGCCCGAGGAGAACATCTTCAGAGCCAGCGCCAGGCCTTCCATTCCCAGCAGCAGGCCCAGGCCCAATCCGCCGAGCATCAGAATCGCGGCGACTGGAGTGCCCCAGCGAGCGTGTACGTTGCCAAACATGGAAAAGAATTTTCCGTCTCGCGCCATCCCGCAGATTAATCGCGGGCCGGTGAGAAGCTGGGCATTGAGCACGCCGAATCCCGAGAACGCAACCGCCAGCGCCACAGCGCGTCGACCCCAAACCGGCCAAACCTGCCCAACCGCGTCCGCCGCCAAGGCTTGAGTATCCGGACTAACCATTCGGGCATAGCCAAGCAACTGGAGATAAGCCCAATTCACCAGCAGGTAGATGGCGATCACGACGAGCACGCCGAAAATGATCGCGCGGGGCACGTTCCGCCGCGGGTCGCGGATTTCACCACCGACCCAAAGAGCCTGCTGCCAGCCGCCGTACGAAAAAAGAGTGATCGTAATGGCGGTCAGGAACCCCCAGCGACTTACCGGCTCATCGGCCGGCGGTGTCACCGCGCCAGTTGCCACTTCTGGCCTCAGGAAAATCGCCAAACCAGTGATCGCCAGCAACGTCGCCAGTTTGGCAACCACGGTAACGTTCTGCAGGTAAGCGCCCCAGCGGACACCAATCAGATTGGCGACCGTCAGGCCCACGATCATCACCGTCCCAACCATCAGGTTCCATTGATGCAGTTTGTCCGGCTGAACATCGGGAATCATTCCGATCCCAAAGTTCAGCGCCGTGTAATAGGCAATCACAGCAATCGCGCCGGCTTGAACAATCGTGGCGTTGCAGAAGACATAAACGAAGCCGACGAAAGCACCATAGGCATCGCGCAAAATCTCGTACTGGCCGGCCGTGCGCGAGTAAAGCGAACCGAGCTCGGCGAAAGTTAATGCGCCGACTAAGGCAATGAGTCCGCCGACCACCCACGCCGCCATTGCCAGTTCGCCGCTCCCTGCGCTGCGAGCAATCGACTGCGGTGTGAAAAAGATTCCGATCCCGACGATCGCCCCGATCACGACGCTCATTGCACTGAATGGGCCGAGAACACGCCGAAAGCCATCTTCAGATTGCGATTCTGTTTGGGAGGCGTTGGTTAGCGATTCAGCTGGGCGAGCCATAGCGATCTGGCCTTGCAGTGGGGGATACATTGAGAACGCGAGACCCGTAGTGTACTCCCTCGCCATCCGCCCGGCACTCAGGGAACCGCCCCGACCTTCGGTAGAAGTAGGGTGGGTCGCATCCGCAAAAACGAGACACGACGAGAAAACGGTGAACGCGGTGCGCACCCACCATTGCAGCTGAATAGAATTTTCACCCCCCCAAAAAAATCGCAGAGCGGGTCGCATCCGCAAAAACGAGACGCGACGAGAAAACGGTGAACGCGGTGCGCACCCACCGCAGCGCGTTAGGATTCAGTTCGGCATCAATTCCGATTGCTATCGAGCGGATCGATTCCCAGCTCAGAAAGACTTTTCCCGAGCAAGTCATTGTTCTCAAACTTCGTCGGGAGATCATCGGCGGGATCGTAAGGCTGGACGAAAATTCGATTCGTCCTCACCGCAGTGACCTTCACGGCCTGGCCTGGTTCGATTGCAAAGCCATCGGAGACCGCGTCGTAAGTCTTCCCGTTAATCGCCACGATCCCGCTGGGCAACATCTTGGTCTTGGCGACACCCGTTTCGCCGATCAGTTGCTTGAGGCCATCGTAGTGCTCGCCCGTCAGAACGACTTCTTCTGCCCGCATCCTCCCGAGAAGAATGCGCCGGCCGATCGGGGTGCTGGGCCAAACCTTGACCAATGCGACGAACATGATCGGCAGGAGCAGCACGAGCAAAAGCAGTAATGCTGCTCCCGCTTCCAGGCTATGCAGGAACGCAGAAATGATTCCCGATACGAGCAGGATCCCCGCGACGATTCCGAGCAAGCCGGCCGACGGGATGAATAACTCGACGATGATCACGGCAATCCCCAAAGCTGCGAGGATGATTGCCCAAGTCAAAGAGCCCATGCGATTTCAATTCCGGGTTACGAGGTGAACTTTGCAAATTATAGACGAAGACGACAGCTTGGCGTGGAAAGAGTCATCAGGGGCTGTTTGTGCAGTTTTCAAGCATTTCCGAGTTCATTTACCAGCGGGCACCGAAGGGGGAATCTATCAGCCTATTTCTCCTAATGCCCCAGGCCACCGGTACGGACAGTCGAGTCACGGAAGTTTTCACTTCTGTAACTTTAGCGGTTTGCCGGACTGGAGCCCTTGGACAAACCGAAAAGTCAAAAAACGCTTCGAGCCGAAATGCTCTACCCCAAAAAAGATGTCCGTTGTTCTCGTGCCGAGTGAACGATTTTCGGCCCTAATCAACCAACTCGCTCAGTAGTGCTCGAAATTTTTTTTTCGAAACCGGTTGAATCAGGTCAACTCCTGCGGATTACTCTGCACGAGCCAAATCAAACCGTTCAATTGGCATGTTGTGACAAAAAAGTTTTTGGAGTTCCCGTAATGAAGATTTCTGCATTTTTGGTCGCCGCAGTGCTGACCGTCGTTTCCGGTTCTTGCTTTGCCCAAACCTGCCCAAACCAAGGCGGTCACGCTGAAGTTGTTTCGACCGTTGCTCCTGCTCAAGCTAAGGACATCGTCGACACCGCAGTTGCTGGCAAGTTCAACACCTTGGTCGCCGCCGTCAAGGCAGCCGGCTTGGTCGACACCCTCAAGGGCAAGGGCCCTTTCACCGTCTTCGCCCCAACCGACGAAGCTTTCGCAAAGCTGCCGAAGGGCACTGTTGAAGACTTGCTGAAGCCAGAAAACAAGGACAAGCTCGTTGCTATCCTGACCTACCACGTCGTTCCAGGCAGCGTCAAGGCATCCGCAGTGAAGGACGGCCTGCAGGCCAAGACCGTTCAAGGTTCGGAAGTCAGCTTCAAGATCAACGGCAAGGATGTCACGATTGACAATGCCAAGATCGTCAAGACTGACATCGAAACGAGCAATGGCGTGATTCATGTCATCGACACCGTTATCCTGCCACCAGCCAAGAAGTAGTTTCAGGTTCGAGCTAGGCTCGAGACGAAATTAATCATTCGAAAACCGCCAGACTTTTGGTCTGGCGGTTTTTTTGCGCGCCGCCCAGAACTTCCAGGTCACAGAAGCCCTTCTGCCAGCAATTGGTCCAGTAGCCTTGGAGTGAGTCCGTTTGATTGCACAATTGCAAACTCCGAAGCAGTCAGCGGAGCGACATACAGCAGCGATACCGGTTCGTTAAAAGCGTGCGGCAAGCCCCAGTCATCAGCCCGTGCGGATTTCACCCAGCTGTCTGCTCGGATAAACACCGCTTGTTTTCGATCCGGACTAAAGTCGAATTCGCAGGTGTGCTGTTGCCCGTACCAAGTCCAGCGTTTCCAAGGTGCGCTCGCCAAGCCCGCTAATCGTCCGGCCAGTCTCCGGACTTCGGCTTCCTCCGCTGGCATACCATCGAGGTGAGGCACCCGCAAAGCCAACTCGATTCGCCGCTTCATCCGCGAATCCTCGATCGCCATTTCGACGTTCGGCTGCGGGACTAAGCTCATTCCGACTGTAGCTAGTGTTGTCGCCGTTTCGCCGCGAAACACTCCCAGTCCGCGAGGCGGAAACTTCTGGCCATCGATCGAGAAGTATTGAGTGCTTGAGCCGAACCGCCCAGAGTATCGAGTTAGCTGCAACGGCTGAAGCTGTGCAAACGGCGTTCCGGTTTTCCACGTCTCCCATGTCTGTGCCGCCAAGGCAATTCGCTCTTGCAACGGGCCGCTCTCAGGCATCGGCCAACAAATCTCGTTCTCACTCGCGCAGTCTCGAGCGTAACCGTGAAACCCGTCGATTCCGCTCCAAGGCGGAATCACCGCCAGCAGTTCCTCACCCTCCAGCAAAGCCAAGCCATTTCCCTCAGTGAACCAGACCACGCGCAAATCCTCTGCTTTCGGTGCCAGTCCCGGCTGATTCGTATGGCAATGAATTCGGGGCAGCACCGGCGGAAGACCTTGCTCCAGATCAGCTTGATTGAGCGTCAGCGGGCCCTCGACGAGATTGCGAACCCAGCAGGCCCGCACACCAAACTCCTCGGAGCCACTCAAGTAGAGGTAAACGACGCGACCATCCTGCTCGACGATGGCATCGAGATTGTCGTAGGGTGAACGCTCGAACAGCAAGGTTTCTACTTGGTCATTGGAGTCCATGACGGGATTTTACCTCAAATTTTCGCGACAGCAGACAAATTCGACCGAAGGTGTCCGGCAGTATGCGAACTCTATAGCAGCAAGAGCTGTCAAACTTGGTGGGGATCAGAAAAAAAATCAGCACCAAAATGATAGACGATGCGTAATAGTCGGCGACAGTTGGTTCGGGATGGATTCGAGTCGCGAGGCATGGTGAGCGGAAAGTTAGCTCCCCATTGAGTGCAAAACACCCGCCTCGCAATTTTGTAAAGCTCGCAATTTTGTAAAGGAAGCAGAATGGCCAAGTTTTATGTGCAGTCAGGTTTATTCGAAATCGTCGTTCAGGCCGGTGACGGCGAGGGAGCTGCCCTCTGGGCCGTGCATCGCTACCTCCACGCCTGCGACCGCGCCAGCCAGCAGTTATTCGAAGTTCGCCAACTGCAGCAGGCGGAGGGCGAGCACAATCCTCAAGCAGTCGAACTCCAAGCTTGGGTGGTTGACTCTACCCTCGATCCGCC
>JBJTQD010000657.1:0-1829 GCA_046075445.1 Planctomycetota bacterium | reverse complement strand
GGCAAACTCGACAGGCAACTGAGCGCGCCTGGAGTAACCTCTTCCAGCGGTTGGCGAATGTCGCCCCGTTTTAATATCTGAATTGATCGCGGTCCCGGCGGCGGTTTGAGTCCACCATCCGGCTCGAAGTCGCTGGCCGCTGCATAAACGTACGACGGTGGAGGCAGCTGCGCAAGCTCAGAGGCAAGTTTTGTTTGCTGCTGGTAGAGAGCCAATTCGAGCCGCTGCTCTTCGCTGCGCTGGTCGGGAGCAACCGCCAAAATCGCTTCAACTTTTTCCGGTGGCATCACGGCAAGTTCCGGAGCCGCGGCGGATACGGCGATTCGAACTCGCCCAATCAAGTGGTGACCGCCGTGCAACTGTTTGAGGACGACGGTCAGGGTCTGCCCCTCAGCGGTCGGCTGTTTCTGTTTGAACTCGAAAATCGCCAAATGCGACTGGCCAACCATCGGGAAGATCCCCCAAGCCGTCTGCGGGTTGCCGTCGATCGCTCGCGCGACGCCCCAGTCGACTTGGTCGAAGTCCGCGGTCGCTCGCGCAATTTCTATTCGCTGGCCGTCGATGCCTCCCGAATAAATTTCGATTTCCGAAAGGTGTAAGTTGCCGTTCTCTTGCCGTCCAGGTCCGCGCTGCGGAAGGCTGTCGTCTGCCAGCGTCTCCAGACGAAGCGCCGTGAAATCGCCGGCGGGAAGTGAAAAGGAAAGCGTGTATGTGTCTTGTTCGGGAGCCATACCGCTGGAGAGAACCGATTGGTCGGGCTGAGTCGTCAGCGTTGCGCCTCCGGCAGAGACTGCGGACTGAGGAGCGAGAATTTTCCACGCCGATCGGGCTTCGTTTAATTTCTCTTCCCAAACTGCGACCTCGGCCTGAGCCGCGGCGGACAAAAGCTCTTCACACCGCGCGGGACCTTCGCTGTCTAAACGGCTTTTTCTGGCTCGAAGCGATTGTCGCAAGAGATGCACTACAGGGTCAGCATCATAAGCGCGGTTGGCTCGTTCAACGCCGGAGAAGACTGCCTGCAGCGAGTAGTAATCTGCCTGTGAAATCGGATCGAACTTATGATCATGACAGCGGGCACACTGGACGGTGGAACTGGCGAAGTTGTTCATCACGTTGGTGACGATATCGTCGCGGTCGAGATAGCGGCCGATCTGCCGATCGATGGTGTCTTCGCGAATATCGCGCAGGGAGCTTTCGTCCCAAGGCCCAGCAGCGAGAAAGCCAAGGGCGGGGATCACGCTCGGCTGCTGAGGATAGAGAACATCGCCAGCGATTTGCTCTTCGACGAAACGTCCGTAGGGTTTGTCCGCATTCAGGGCATTGACCAGATAGTCGCGATAAGGCCAGGCGTTTTCGCGAATTCGATCCTGATCGTGACCGTGGGTCTCGGCGAAATGAGCCGCATCCAACCAGTGCCGCGCCCACCGCTCGCCGTAGCGGGGCGAGTCGAGCAGTTGTTTGACTAGCAGTTCGTAAGCCGCAGGGTCAGGACTAGCGACGAACGCGTCGACTTCTGCGGGAGTTGGCGGCAGCCCGATCAAGTCAAAGTAGAGGCGGCGAATCAGGGTGCGGCGGTCGGTTTCTGGCGAGGGCGTGATCCCCAAGCCGAGAAGCTTCGAGCGCACAAACGCGTCGAGCTCATTTCGTGAGCCGGGAAGTAGATCGGGAACGGGCGGCGAACCGAGCGGCTGCAGCGACCACCAACTCTTTGCATCAGCTTCTTGAGCTGCGGCCACATCGCCCCAAGCGGCTCCTTCATCAATCCAGCGGCGAAGAATTTCCAGTTGATTCTCAGGCAGAGGGTCCTCATCCGGCGGCATCTGCATCCC
>JBJTQD010000656.1:0-2368 GCA_046075445.1 Planctomycetota bacterium | reverse complement strand
CCACCGACGCGAGGTCGGGTGGTGGCCTGATGGTTGTCGCCCCGCCCCCGCCGCCCGCGCTACGCTGCGCTGACTGATTGCCTTGTTTGCCAAATAGCCTCGAAGCTCGCTGAATTCCCTAGTTTTCCCGGGCCGGAAATGACCTTGTCGGGAATGGGGGGAATTGCCACACTACCGCCCCCAAAACGGACCGCTGTCTACCAAGGTTTTGGGTTCGAACACTCACTTCGTTTTTAGAATCCGCATGCAGCGAACTCTCGTCCTGATTTCGATCGGAATCACTGCCCTGCTCTGCGTGGCAAGCGGTTGTCGTTCGCTGCTGCTTGATGAGACGGCAACGCGGATCGCTCCAGAGTACGAACTGCAGAATCCACTGGTCGTCTCTTATGTCGATCGCGAATGGGTCATGGACGCCGTTTCCGATGAGCTGGACAACTACTTCCGAATCTATCGCGAAGAACGGATTCGGCTGGTCGACAACATTCTGACCGAGGGGTGGATCGAAACGCATCCGCAAATCGGTAGCACGGCACTTGAACCTTGGCGGCGCGATTCGATGCCCGGTTTTGAGCGGACGCAGGCGACGCTGCAAACGATCCGGCGTTTCGCCAAAGTCCGGATCATTCCCAACGGTGACAGCTATCTGGTCGATGTCAAAGTCTACAAGGAATTGGAAGACTTGCCCGAGCCGCAGCACTCGACGATCAGCAGTCGCGTGCTGCGACACGACAGCACGGTCGACATCGACAACGAAGAGCAGCCGATCATCCAGCCCAATCGAGGCTGGATCCCGATGGGCCGCGACTTCTCGCTCGAGCAGCACATTCTGCGCAACATCAAGGGCGCGATCGACAAGCAGTGCGAGAAAAAGTAAGCCGCAGTTCGGTTACTTTTCCGCCGCCTGCTTGAGCAGTTCCAGCCAACGCTTCCAAGCTGCAGCGCGACCTTCCTTGTTCCCTTCGCTCGCGTCCGGCGCTTGGCCCGCACGCATGAATCCATGACCGGCGTTGTCGTAGTAAACCGGCTCGAAGGTTTTCCCGGCTGACTTCATCAGCTTTTCGCTCTGCTCGACCGTCGTGTTCACTCGCGCGTCGTTCTTGGCGTAGAAGCCGTAGACCGGGCAAACGACGCGTTTGATTTCTGCTTCCTCCACCGGCCCCGAACCGTAGAAAGGAAACGCGGCAACCAGTTTCGGATTGTTGGTCGCGTAACGAAAAGCTTGTCCACCGCCCCAGCAAAATCCGGCGACAGCGACTTTGCCGTTACAGGCTGGCAGGCCGCGAACGTAATCGGCGCAGGCATTCAGGTCTGCGGTGATCTGGTCGGGCGGTAATTTGGCGATTCCCTGTCGGGCTCCATCTCCTCCTTTGAAAGAGTTGGTGTTGCCTCCATCGGGACCCATTCCCGAGAGCAAGTCGGGGGCGATCGCAATGTAACCATTCGCGGCGAGTTCATCGGCAACCGTGCGAACCCAATCGGTCAAGCCAAAGATCTCATGCACGACGACAACCGCCATCGCTTTCTCCTGAACCTCTGGGTAGACGACAAACGCATCGACTTTGCGGCCGCCGTACTCGACTACAACCCACTCGCCATGTCGCGGCGAGGTCTCAAGTTGCTTGACGGCCCACTCCTGAGCGCAGGCGGGGCTCGTGGCGAAACTCGTCAATGAGATCCATCCGAGCAGGAAAACAAGGAAGCAGCGAAGCATGGCAGGAGTCTCCAGCAGTTCAATTTCGAGAAGTCTGTTTGCCGGTCGATTGTAGCATTTCGCTTCGCCAGTCGCGGGATTCCGCCTTGGAGTGGTGTTTTTGGCAATAGAGCTAATCAGACAGCGCGAGTAGAATGGCCTCCAAGCAAAAATCTCAACCTGGATGAAATCATGAAGAAACGCCCCCGCGAAAATGCCCCGACCAATTCTTCCGAATCTCATTTGATTCGGCTGCAGCGCGTGCTGGCGTCCGCGGGACTGGGGAGCCGCCGTGACTGCGAAACGCTGATCACCGAGGGGCGCGTCGAGGTCGATGGTCGTCCCTGTACGGAACTGGGAACGAGGGTCGATCCCGAGACACAGGAAATCCGTGTCGATGGCGAGAAAGTACGCGGACAAAAGCTGCAATATTTCATGCTGAACAAGCCCGCCGGCGTACTCTCGACCAATGAAGACCCCGATGGCCGCACTCGAGTCGTCGACCTGATCAAGACCGATCTCCGGGTTTACAACGTCGGGCGGCTCGATCAAAGCAGCGAAGGCTTGATCGTCGTAACGAACGATGGCGATTTGGCTTTCCGGCTGACGCATCCCAAGTTTGGCGTCGAGAAGCGCTACCTCGTCCAGTGCGTCGGTTTCCCAACAACGGAGCAACTG
>JBJTQD010000655.1:0-9946 GCA_046075445.1 Planctomycetota bacterium | reverse complement strand
CTCTGGCGCCACTACACGTCACGAGGCAAATTGGCTGTGAGCTCGACGAATTCCGACTTTCCCGCCGTCTTGGCCGAGGCGATGGACTACCTCGCCGAGGCCAAGTTCGAGCCGTCAGCCGCCGCGCAGTGGCTTGGGGTTTCCTCCAGCCAGTTGCTCAAACTGCTCCAGATGGAACCAGCCGCTTGGACTTGGCTGCAAGAAAATCGTCGACGCCTTGGCCTGCGAACTCTGTTCAGCCGGGGAAGCTAGGACTGGTTGGCGCCAACCAATGATCTACCTGGGCCAGTTCCGGTCAGCGGTTGCCGCTGCGGGTGGAAGCAAGTCAATTCTTCGCCGGACCCAGCGCGCATCCTGCCAACGGTCCCAGCCCCCGAGGATGCTGTCGGTGTAGTACACATAGAACGAAGCCCCAGACTGCGACGGAACAGACTCCATTCCAACAATCGTGGGATAGAATTGTTCGCCCGAGTCCAAATCAACGGGCATCCGAGGGGTCCAGTGCACTCCATCGATCGATGTTGCTAAGTAGAGGTCTGGTAAAGAAGGTGTCCACTCCGAGACGATCATGACGAACTGGTTGAGGTAAGTGTTATAGGAAATGCCTGACCAAGCATTGGCCGGATTCCCAATCTCCAGCGGCGAAGCGCGGCCGCCATATCCGGGCTCGTTCCAGTCGCCCTGGTAATATTTTTGGAATGGCGTCAGAACACCCAACTGGGCATTCACGGCAAGCTCAAGAAGTGGAGCCCTTGCAACCGCTAGTTCAGCGGAGCTTCCATCATCCATGTAGTCGCGGTAATAGACGTAAAGGTAGTCGCCGGCGATTGCAAACGAACCACCGCCGATGTCGATCGAATAGAGCATTTGGTCGATCGAGATGTTCGGTTTGATGATGACGCCGAGGTCCTTGAATCGCAGACCTTTACGGTCGTTGCTGATCGCCAGTCCCAGCATGGTGTAATAATCTCGAGGCGAGGACCTGCGAACCTCGGCGTGGTAGATCATAAAGAGATTGCCTGTGTGCGGGTCGACAAAGGTGGGTCCACCTGCAACGTGACTAAAGCGATCTCCCGGAAGGCCCTCAATCCGAACGGTTCGTCGCGAACGCCCCGGCTTTTCCAGCGGGCCAGAAAAGCGAATCATGCTGTTTCCATTGGGCGAGTAGTACTCGAGCTTGCCTCGGCCCTTGTTGCGCAAGCCGATGCTCCCGTCAGGAGCATATTTCCCAACTTTGTTTCGGCGCTGCTTGTAGGAGTAAATCGACTCCTTTTCACCGAGATTGAAAATTTGTGCCTGCAGGGAGGAAGTCATGAAAACAAAACTGAGTAGGCCGACGAGAGAAAGCCTCGCAACAGATTTCAAATCAGTTCCCTTGGTCGGCGAGCTTGCCGAAGCCTGGGGAATTCTTTTTTCGAGTGAATCAAGGCGGGGGGTCATGGTGGGTGCTTTCTTGGAATGAGTTGCTGGCCAAGGTTGTCGTGTGCGGTTTCAGCACACTGCTGTGCGGGAGCGATGAACTTATGAAAGCCTGCAAGTAAAAGGTTTTTCAGCAGGTTTTGCGAGTGATTTCGCTCCAGCCAATCATTTAGTGAACGTCATTCGCTCTCAGAAAAGCAATTCTCGTGCCAGCAGTGAGCACGCCGTGGTCTCGAGGTCCGTTTCGCCCCGAAGATGCCCGGTGGTTGCCGGGCAAGCCACATCTCAAATTGGGCTCGGCACTAAATCGTCAGCCACAAAGCCCACACGCGGCTTGCACTTGTTAAGTCAGCTTTTCCCTCACTTCCGGTATGCCCCAAATCAGCTGTGGGCTTCGCATCAACCCCCGGTTTTCTCTTGGTCAGCCGGCATTACGCCGCCGCCCTTTTTTTGACCGTCAGCCGGCCTCGCGCTAGCCGCCGGTTTGAAGCTCAAATCCGAATCGCCCACAGAAATGGCACCCAGTTTCCCAAGCTGCCTTTCCAGCAGGGGCATTTGGCCCACGAAAAATTACGGTGCCAGCTTTCAACGCCAGCTTGCGGTGCCTCGAGCAAGAATCGACCAAGCGAACGGGTCGTGAGGCGAACAGAAGGGCAGTTCCGCTAACGTCGGACTCTGCCAGTAATTCGTTTCGAAAAGTGGTTAGGGCCGGGATCGAACCGGCGACACATGGATTTTCAGTCCATTGCTCTACCAACTGAGCTACCTAACCGAACCAACTACCCGCTCGAAGAGACTTGCCGGTCTCTTGCGAGGCGAAGTGGAAGCAAAATCGTAGTCGAGACGTGTCCCTGATGTCAATCGATTGCCGGTTATGGACTCGGGCCGGCTTGTACGCTCCAACAAAACCGTAAAAAGCCGGCTGAATATCCTGGCGGCTTTCCCTTGAGCGACCATCTGTTGGTTTATTCAAGACGCTTTACTAAATCCGATTCGGGGGCGTCAGGTCCTCCTGTCGGGGTACCCGACGAGTCGATGAGCGTCGCAATCCCGGAAATCACCAAAAATTGCCGTCGATTTTGCAACCAAATACTCGCCAATGGCAGACTCGGCTGCTTAAAATTGGGAGTGAAAGAGGCTGTCTCAAACGAGCTCGTCCGGTCGACCACTTATGGCCGAAAGCGAACTCTTGGGATTTGGATGAGGTGATGGCTGAAAGCTTGCGCAGCACAGAAGGTCGCCCAATAAAAAGCGGCAACTTGGTTTTCGCAGTAATTAAAGCCGAATCAGGGAAGCTAAGTGACTTCCGAATTCAAACTGTTCAAGGTTTGATTTGATGGAATCACTTGAGTGTCAGGTGTTTGCGCGCTTGCTGCGACTCGTATCCAGCGGGGGGCAATGCAATCCGATGCTTTGCTTCAGCCTGATCCTCACTCTTGGACAATGATGTCGTGATTTTCAGTCAGCCTCTCCGTCGTGAGAGGGGCAACATCGAATTTGGCGGCCGTTTTCCGGCATGGATTGGCAGAACCGCGTGCGACTTAGCCGCAGGAGAGTTCAGCCCTTAACACGTCAATAATGAAGATGGTTGTCAGCCTGCGATGCATTGCCGACTGAAAAGCGGACGAGCCACGATGTTCGTCTGAAGAGGGAGTAACGAGGGAACAGAATGAATTCAGTCAATTGCCAACCCCGTCTGATTGCATCGAGGTCGAATCGCGGTGCGCAGCATCTCTCTTTTTTGCGGGGCCTCTCTTTTTTGAGGCTGGCCCTTTTTCTAGTGATTCTGTTGGTTTGGTGGTCATCACCGGTAATTGCCCAAAAGCTCTATGACCCGAACCATCCCGATGTCGAGGCGATGGTCAGCCGAGGCATCTCTTACGTTGAGGCGAACGCACCGCGGGGAATTGACGAAGGCTTGCTTGCTGCACTGGCGATCATTGAAACCAAAAAGCGTTACGAGAACGAAGTTCCCCGCGACAATCCAATCGTACGTAAAGCCGTTGAAGATGTTCTCCAAGCTGTCGCGGACGATCAGGCTGGTGGTGTCGCTCCTTTCCTGAGAAGCACGGGCGCCTATGTGCCTTGTCTGGGGGTGATCGTACTTTGCGAGGTAAATGACCAGCTTTATGCCAGCCAAATCAATTACCTGCTTGGCTTGGTGCTCCGTCGCCAAAATGCCGAAGGCGGATTTGGCTATCCCCACGAGAAAGAAGTCACGGATACCTCGCAGGGACAGTACATTGGCTTGGCTTTAACCGTTGCCAAGAATCATGGTTTCCAGTGGGATGTCGAGGCGGCCAAGCGATTGCTTGAGACCTTTTGCAACACCCAAGTCAATGACACTTGGGTCTATCACTACACCGGCCGCCAACCCCGAGGTGGAAACGCCGCGGAATTCGACCGCACTCCCCGACTCTCAATCCATGTAGCTGGTTTGAGCAGCACCTATTTGCTTGCCGACCTGCTCAATCTGCGCGTTCGTGGCAAACGCGGAGCAGGAGCTGTCACTGGGGCTGATAATGCCGCCTCGGCCGCCGCGGTTGCGAATGCCGATGTTGACCCGCTGCCACCTGCGGTTCGGATTTACGTCAAACCCAAAGAGGGTGAGAAAAAAGCTGATGACCCGATCGTCAGTTTTGATACCGGAAAACTCAACGGAGTCCTGACCGGAGGCACGCGCTGGTTGGTCAGCCAGTACCAGGTCTTTCCAAAAGTCTGGCCTTACTACTACATGTACGGCTTTGAGCGTTACGCCTTCTTTCGAGAGAGGAGCGAAGGCGCCGTCTCGGAACTTCCCAATTGGTATGACGATGGCGTTGTTGAGTTAATGAATCGACAACAAGGGAATGGCTCTTGGGAGTTTCCCAAGGCGGATATTAACTCAGGTCAAATCTCGATCGGTGAAAGTAATCCCAACCAGGCAACCTGTCTGGCTATCTTGTTCTTGGTCCGCAGCAGTCAGATTCTCTTCGTCGAGGGCCGAGAGGGCGTCACGATTGGAAACGACTCGCTCAAGCCCAACACTCGCATCGACATGAGCAACGGCACGGTGACCAGCTCCGAGCTGGGCAAAGGGATCGACGATGTGATGAATCTGATTAAGAAATCGGGCGGTGAAGAAGAGCTGGAGCAGTTGTTGCCGATTCTCGGCGCGGCGATTCGGCAGTTGTCTGAGGACCCGAGCAAGAGCCGCGGCGAAAAGATGGCGGCGCTCCGGGCACTGGTGCTTCACGAGGATAACTTGCGTCGGTTGGTCGCCGTCAAGGTGCTCGCAGGCTTGCAGGACTTGGACAGCGTCCCCGCCCTGCTCTTCGCGCTGACGGATCCCGACCTCGATGTCTGTCGCGAAGCCCACAATGGGCTGCGGTTGATCAGCCGTAAGATTGACTCGTTCCCGCTCTCTAGCGACCCGACTACGAGGGAATACCTGGACCTAAAGAAGAAGTGGACCGACTGGTATCTCAAGCTTCGACCCAACGCGGAGCTGATGGATTAAATTGACGACTTTGTTCGAAAGTTGAACCCAAACGCAAGTCAGATTTTCGAAACGAAATTTGGAATTAAGGTGTGAAAATGGAAGCAGTGACGCCGAATATCAAGCCCAGATTGAATGTGGAAACCGAAGTCTCGGCTTACGACAAGGTCAACGCCACCCTGCAAACGATTCTGATGATGCTCGGGATGGCCGTGGGTCTAATGCTGATGATTTGGCTCTCTTCGCACATCAAATGGGGCGGGACGACGGCTGTGATTCCGCTCGTCGAGCCAAAGATTGAAGGCGAGGAAGGCGAAAAGGCTCCCGAGGGTGTGGCTGAAGATTTCTTCGAGCCGGGTGTGGAAGAGTTTCCAGATGTGGAAACGCCACAGTTGATGGATGCGCTGGAAGCCGTAACGAATGCCGTCTCCAGCGTCCGCGCAAACAATGCCTTCGTCGACGGAAACGCCTCGGAAATGGGTAAGGGGCGAGGGCTCGGCCACAAACGAGCTGGCGGTGGCGGAGACGGTGTGATCCCCGAAGCAAAACGCTGGCGGATTGAGCATCAAGCGGCTGATCTCGACACTTACGCCAAACAACTCAGCGCATTCAAAATCGATGTCGGTTCAATCGTCAAAGACAACAACGACGTTTTTCGTTTGCGCGACCCCGGGGGGGCTAAACAGGTCCTAAACTCTACGCGGGCTCAAGAAGAAAAAGTGCTCTACTTCGGGCATCAAAAGCCAAAGCTCCGTCAATGGGATGAACGCATCCTTCGCAAAGCCGGTATCTCCTACGAAAACTCGCTGGTCGTGCAGTTCTATCCGGAAGAGACGCGGGGCATCCTGCGAGCTATCGAAAAAGAACGGATGACTCAGAATCAGAAGACTCTCAAACAGGTAAAGAACACGATCTTCAAACTCCAGACTGGCAGCAAAGGTCCGGAGTTTATTGTGGTCGATCAGATTTATCGTTAGGGGATCACTCCTCAATACGTTTCAGCAGCGAGCCTGAACTTGCTGCTCATGCCAAGCTAACAACAATCAACGAAAGCTAACTCAACAGGGATCGAGACGTGGAAGCAATTTATACGATTACCAGTAATACGATTTATCCGATTATGGCGCTGACTGCCGGGTGGGGGCTGTTCTGCGCTCTCGTCGTCTGGCAGCGGATTCGCCAAAAGCAATTCCGCACTGAAGCCCAGCAAAATGCCTTTCTCGAGGCGATTGAAGAGCCGCTGAGCAAAGGCGATTTTCAAGGCGCATTTGAAGTCGCTGACGGCGATCGCCGGGCGATTTGCCAGCTCGCCTGTCTGGCGATCGAAAATCGCAAGCTCGGCTTCGGCAAGGTCAAACAGCTTTTGGTCGATCGCTTCCAGCGGGACGTGCTGCAGGATTTGGACTTTCGCTTGAGCTGGGTGGTTACCGTGATCAAAACCGGGCCAATGCTCGGGCTGCTTGGAACGGTGCTCGGGATGATGGCGGCGTTCGCCAAACTGGCAGGTCCCGAAGGCAAGGTCGAAGTCTCTTCGCTGGCAAGCGACATTTCTTTCGCGCTGATCACAACAATCATCGGACTGCTGATCGCGATTCCGCTGTCGATCATCCTTTCAGCAATCAACATTCGCATTCGCAAGATGGAAGACATTACCTCCTACGGCATCAATCAGTTCCTCGAAGTCTTTCGACAAGCTTTGATCAAGTACCCGACTTCCTAGAGCATCGTCCTCAAGTCAGATTCTCTCTTTTGCTGAAACTGAATCGCCATGTCCCATAGTTCGACGATTTCTAACGAATACGGCGTTGACCTCGCCCCGACTCGCAAGCTGACGGCTGAGGATTCGGAGCCTGATTTGACGCCGATGATCGACATCGTGTTTCTGCTACTCTCCTTCTTCGTCGTGGCCTCAAAGATCGACCCTCAATTCGCGCTCGACCTGCCATTTGCGGTCTCAGGCGAAAACGTTTCTGACAAGGTCAACGTTTCGCTGGTGATCAAACGCAAGGATGGAGTGAAAGGGCAGTTTGAGATCTACAAGGGTGACTCGACTGATAATCCGACCGCTCTGATCCGCGAGACCGATCCTCTGGTAATCGAAGCCGAAGTCGCCGACTACGTTGAGAAAGAGTTTTCCCGGCATCCGGAATTCCAAGCCGTTCTAATCAAGGCCGAGGGAGAAGTGACCACCGGCATTGTGCAGACGGTCAAACGTGGCGTTTCGATGTCCGAGATGGCCAAAACCCGGCGGATCTTTCTCGCCGTCAAAGAGGGGGACTAAGTTCCTCCGCCTGCGATTCTTGTTTGTCCCCTCCACGTAGATTTAAAAGCTGATGAGCACATCCGATTCTGATATCCGAGGCAATCCAGCAGGCGCAGAGTCTTTCGACCTCTTGCCGCCCGGCAGCGAACTGGGGTCGCTCTCTGTGACGGGCGAAACCAACCGCCCCGCTGTTGCCCCGCCCAAACCCAAGGCGAAAGCCGATGCAACCGCCAAGGAATTCTCTTGGAAAGGTTTTGAAGAACCAGTTGAGGAAGTGGATCCGAATCCCCCGGTCGGCTTTTCCGAAGGGAAGAAACTGGCTGGCGATGATGGCATGGACATGACGCCGATGATCGACGTCACCTTTCTACTGCTGATTTTCTTCATGCTCACCGCTTCATTCACCGTCCAGACTTCGCTGGAAACACCTCACTCCAAGGTGGACGAGCCGAGTACTCAAACGATTGAGCAGGAAGAAGACAACATGGAGTACGTCGAGGTGATCATCGACCAGAACAACGGCTACTACATTACGACCCGGGGCGAGGCGGAAGTTGAAGCCGGGAGCGACCGCGACATGCAGGCCCGAGTCCGCAGCGCCAAGGAAGAATACAGTGCCGTCAAGTTGATTATCACGGCTCACGTCGATTCATATCACAGCAAGATGGTGAAAGCCTGGGACACGGGCGTCGCCAACGGTTTTGAGAAAATCGAAGTCCGAACCACTGAGTTGAATTACTAAATCTGTCCCGCCTTCCAGCTTGCAGAAAGCTCTCTCGCTGGGCCAGCAACGGACATCATCAGATAGAGTTTAGCCCCTTGCCGGGGATGGAAAGCCCAGAGATACACGCTATGTCAGCCAGTCAGTTACTGGATCGAATTGAACAGACCGGAATTGTCGACAAGAAGACGATTGCTCGCCTCCGCAAAGAGGTCGAGAATTCCGCCAAGCCGCTCAAGGCCAAAGCCGTTGCCAAGTATTTGGTCGACAAGGGCCTGATGACTCAGGCTCAAGTTGACAGCTTGGCGGAATCGCTGCCTGCCGAGGGCAAGGCTCATAACACTGATGACTTGTTGTTGCTCCCCGGAAAACCGGCGAGACCCGCCGAAAGCGGAAAGGGTAAAGCAGGTGTTACTCAGGCTGTTGACCCCGATGCCACCCGAGTCTTCGGCGTTGACGAAGTGGTTGAACTCGTCGATGCCGACGAGGTTCTTGAAGTCCCAGTCGAAGTCCAGTTGCCGATTCGAGCCAACGATCCGCTGTTTGCTGCCCCTGCGCCAGGTGCAAACGAAGGGCTATTCGGCGAAACGGTCGCCGCCGAGCGTCCGCAGCGATCCGGTGGTGGGACGAGCTTCAAAGGAAAAGTCGACTCCTCCAACCAATGGCAAACCAAGTGGTTGTTCATCGCCTTTGGTCTGTTCTCCATTTTGACCCTCGTCGGCGCGGTGCTCTACCTCTCGCTCTCGGGTGAGTCGGCCGACAATCTCTTCAAAATGGCTGAGGCGAGCTTCAATCAAGGGACATACCTCGACGCCGCCACAAAGTACGAAGAACTCTACAAGAAATTCCCCAGCAACGAAAAAGCTGACTATGCCCGGGTAAAGGAAGTCCAGTCCTTACTAGCCGAGGCCCACAAAGGAAAGAAGTTCAACGAAGTCCTGACCATTGCCAGTCCGCCTGCTGCCGATCCAGATGCCGCCCAAGACCCCAGCAAGCCCAAGCCGAAGTCGATCCTCGAAGACGTTCTCGATCTCAAAGAGTTCGAAGAAATCCGCCAAGATGTCGCCTTGATGCTGGCCAACTCGCTGCTGGCTGAATCGGAAACCGCACTGAAGAAGCAGACTAACGCGGAAATGGCTCAAGCGACAACCAAGCTGGAAGGTTATGTCAGTGAGTTCGTCGACCGCGATGTGTACATTCCGGGAAACATCAAGAAAACTCCGGCGATTGCCACGCAACTGGAAAAGCTCGCCAACAATATCAAACTGCTGCGCGGTTCGATCAAAAAGGAAGAGGATTACGCGAAAGCCTTGGTTGAGATCAAGGGTCTCTCAGATAAGAGCGAGACCGACAAGGCCTTCGAAGTCTTCAACACTCTGGTCCGAACCTACGGCGACATGGGCGCCCGAACTGAACTGCGGACGCTAATGAAAGAGGTCAGCATCAAGGAAATCGGACTGGTCAAACCAGCTGACCTCGAAGTCGCTGCACAAGCTCCGAGCGTCGCCTCGGCGATCGCTCAGCAAGTCTTGCTCTACTGCACTTCGAAAGATCGATTCGAAGAGAAGAAGGTCGAGCCGGCGCCCGGGACTGAGGTAGCCGCTCCTGCCGAAACTGAAATTCGTGCGCTGGTCGACGACGTCTTGCCGGTGCTCGCTGAAGGGGCCGTGTTCGGCGTGAATGCCGGGAACGGCACGATCCTCTGGCGGCAGTTCGTCGGCTACGAGACGACTCATCAGCCACAGTGGACGGACCGGATTCAGAAAAAGAACCTCCTGCTCTGCGACCAGCGCGACCACTCGCTGCTCTGCGTCGACGGTCTGACCGGCAGTCTGATCTGGCGGAGCGTGATTGGCCAGCCTTTCATGCAGCCTACCGTTGTCGATGGAGCCGTTTACTTGGCAACTCGCGGCGGCGCAGTGGTTCGCATCGACCCATACACGGGCAATAAAATGGCCGCGACTCAGTTGCCCAAGAAACTATCGGCTCCCCTCGAAAAGGCTGAAGGCGTTCCTTATGTCTACGCAGTAGCCGATGACTCCAATCTGTATGTGCTTTCCGCCGA
>JBJTQD010000654.1:0-6546 GCA_046075445.1 Planctomycetota bacterium | reverse complement strand
GCGCGGTGGTCGGGAGACCTGCGCCCAGCGCGGTCGGGTAATACAAACGCAGTTGGTAACAGCTGCCGGGCGCATTCCTACTTCGCGTAACCCCGCGGATGGTGACGATGCCAATTCCAAGCGGTCTCGACGATTGGACGCAGCGTCTTGTATTGGGGTGTCCAGCCCAACACTCGGGCGGCCTCGCGTGCGTCGGCTACCAACTCAGGCGGATCGCCGGGGCGTCGCGGTCCGACAACTTCCGGAATCGGATGTCCCGTAACCTCGCGGCAAACGTCGATCACCTCCCGGACGCTATAACCGCTACCCGTTCCCAAATTGACTTTGATCTCGACACCGGGCTGTAGTCTCTCCAGCGCCGCCAAGTGTGCCGCTCCGAGGTCATCGACGTGGATATAGTCCCGAACACAAGTTTTGTCGGGCGTCGGCCAGTCGTCGCCGAAAATCGTAATGTGCGGACGCTGACCAAGTGCGACCTGTAATACGAGGGGAATCAAATGGGACTCCGGATCATGATCCTCGCCGATGTCTCCCTCCGGACTTGCCCCGGAGGCGTTGAAATAACGCAGAGCGGCGTAACTAAAACCATAAGCTGTCGTGTAATCGGCCAGCGCATGTTCGACAACCAACTTGGTGAACCCGTAAGGATTCACCGGCTGCTGTGGTTCGCGTTCCGAAATCGGGACGGTCTGCGGAATTCCATAAGTCGCACAGGTGCTCGAAAAGACCAGCTTCTGGACGCCTTGGCGCCGCATTGACTCCAGCAGCGCAATCGTTGCCACAACGTTATTACGATAATACTTTGCCGGGTCACTCACAGACTCGCCGACAAGTGCGCAGGCCGCGAAGTGCATGACCGCGTCGATGCGATGCTCCTTGAGAATTGTCTCCACCAACGAGGTGTTCTCCATCTCGCCGATGTAGAGTTTGCCCGTCGTCACAGCGGGTGCGAAGCCAGTCGTTAAATTATCCAGGATGACTGGCGTGTGTCCTTTTCTCGCCAACAGTCGGACCATGTGCGAGCCGATATAGCCGGCGCCACCAACGACCAAGACATTCATGCCAATTTCCTCATTCGAGTGAGACCTCTCCGCGAGCAACTCGGCGGAAGGCAATACGACGTTTAGCCAGTTTAGGCTGCCTTGCGCAGCGACTCTCCGGCGACCAGCAAGCGACTAATTGTTGCCGTCGGTCGGTGCAGCGGATACCACCGAGCGGCGAACTGCTCAGCCGTTCTGCGGTAGTGTTGATAATGATTTATCAGCTCGTCGATCGCCAGAGGTAGGACCTGACGGTCTGATGCGACCAAACCAACCACAGCCAACGGAAGATTCGCGGCTTCTTGATCGAGTAGAGTGAAGTTGAGGTCCCGCAAGCTGATCGTGTAGCCGCGATGGAAATTTCTCAAGCGAAGCTTCAGTCGCTGCATTCCCGGTTTGAAACGCAAGAACACGCTGGCGAACTGGGCGTTTTCAGGGTGGCCAATCACTTGGCTGGAGACGAGTTCATCGTTCTCGGCAAGGCAATCGACTCGGACGTAACCGCCCGACACCTGGGGATCGTGCCAGCCAAACTCGAGGACCGCACCGCCCTCATTTGGACGAGTTTCCAACTCGAGCTCAAACGGGTGCTCCGCCTCATCGCAGCAGATAATTCCGCCAGCCAAAGGGACGTTATCCAAGCTCCACTGGCAGTCCCGCAGTGCGACGCTGCGGCCGGCATGAGGTCCGGACGCCAAACGCCGAGCATATTGAAAATGGGCTTCTTTCAATTGCTCCGAGAGCCAATTTCCCGCTGACACAATGACCGGGCGGCCAACCGCCAACAGTTCACCCAGCACTCCTGCTCGTCGCGCGTAGTAATCATGGCTGTCGTACATCAGCAAGCCACAATCGGTTTCCCGAATCATATTCGCGTAGTCGTCAGCGGACAGCGGGTAGTCGCGAAACAAAATCGCGGACTCATTCCCGGCGGCAGAGGTTGACTGCTCGCCAGCCCGCTGATTGCGAGTTACCGCGGGTAATTTCAGCTTCGCGCGTTTTTTCGGCGGAGCCTGCAATTCGATTTGAGCGCGACCGGTGACCAAATCTCGCTCGGCCGTTGTCTCAATCAATTCCCTCAAAAACTCACGCTGCCCCTTTTCGCGACGGACCGCTCCCGGGCAGGTAATCCGAATGGGGCGAGCCGATGAACTGTCGGCCTCGACGTTGTCCGGAGCAAATCTTTCGGAGATTGGATAAGGCAATCGCTCAACTTGGCCGATCCCAAAGCGATCGTACTGTTCGGCTAACTGATCCGTGGTCGTGTAGAAATGTGCTTGGTGATACGGGATCGAATTTCTCGCTCCGGCCAAGCATCGCTTGAGTTCGCGAAGCCGGTCGATTTGGCGAGGGAATTCGGCTGATGGCGGGTCAAAAGCCGGAAAATGAAGCAGCCAATGCCAGTTCACTTGCAAGGTGCGCGGGTGGCTGGCCATATAGGCCGTCGTTGCCATCACCTCAAGTTCCGTGACGGTTGTAAACAATACATGATCGTCATCGTCGAAGGTGTCGTTGGCAAAGAGCTGCTCGCAATCGCGCGCGAAGCTCTCCACAAACGCCCGTCGTTTCCGCTCCAGCCGCGAAAGTTGCCAACGGTTGCTCAATCGCCCTAGCATGGAATTCGAACGTCGTTTCGAGAAAGGGCTGCTGCGGCGCTGCATCCGTTCAATTGCCGACAAGAAACTTGGACTCTCGTAGGCCGTGCGATGAAACAGTGGCCGGACGGTACAGGCATCCGAAAGCTGAGCATTGCCCCGGAAATCGCGATGAGCCCCAACGATGGTTTCGAAGCCCATCTCGCGGGCCGCTCGGGCCAAGCACCACACAAAGTCAAAGTGGTGGTCGCCGGAGGACCGCAATGAATGATCGACCAGATAGAGCTTGGCCATCCTGCCACCCCGCCTGCTTGATTCCAGTCTGTTCGGAATTGGGCGCAGCGTCATTGCCGGGCCCCCCACAAGTGCCGACAGCGCTCAGTCCCTGAGCTCGATTCTGTCGTGCGTTCAACCAGCTCAACCAAGTAGCTCAACTACTCAGAAGACTGTTTGACTTGCTCACATTGCGAAAAATGTAAACCGCACTAGAGAAAAAGGTCAATCGCAATCAGCCATGCTAGCACTTCTGCGATACGACTGGCGCGAGATTGATTGAGCGGTGACGAGTGTGAAGAGCTGATTTGCTTTTTGGGCTGGATGCCAAGCTGAGATTGACCCTGATTGCATTCCGCGAATAAAACATTTGGCGAGAGCAAGACCGACGGGCTGCTTTAGAGCGAATGATTCGCGATAGAAGTCGGTAGCAAGAAATGGATTCGAACAAACAATCGCCAGCTTGACCGTCTAAAAACGGTCGGGGCGTAAGGCGATTGCCTGGAGTGCTCATGAAACGTCAATCGACCCGGCATGTTGTCGTTCTGCCTTACTACTGCCAAGAGGAAATTGACCGTTATCAACAGACTTCTGATTGGTTGGTAAAAAATTGCGACGACCCGCTCGACTGTACGTTTTTACTTGCCGCCAGTCCGAAAGCGACGCCGAGCAAGCAGCTGCACGAGGCCTTTGAGCGGCTGGGGCCGGTTGTGTCGTTTCAGTGTCCGACACAAGTCTTTGGCTATCCGGCTGGGCCGACCGCGATGTTTTGGGACGCAATGGATTACATCGCTGAACACTTCAGCGGCGACGGATTCGCTCTCTGGTTTGAATCCGATATGGCTTTCGTGAAGCCGAATTGGCTGGATCGCCTCGCGGCCGAGTGGGACTCTGGGGTCGAGCGACCGGTGATGATGGGCTGCTACGTTCCGCATGTTTACAAGTATCGTTTTTTCCGGCGGCCCAAGCTGCTGCTCAACCCGCACATCAACGGCGGGGCTTGTTACGCTCTCGATTTTGCTCGCCGCATGCCGCAGTCGGCTCGCGAGGGCGTCTTTGACATGGCGGTCTACGAGCATGGATTGCAGCTTGGTGAAATGCGGCCGACTCGACAGATTGGATTTTCGACCGTTGCTCGCGCCCGCCGCGATGTCTTGTCGGCGGAGAAATGCGTCTTGCACGGTTTCATGCAAGACAAAAATCGTTTCATCACCGAGTGCGTCCGCCCAGTCAGCGCCGCCGAGAAGCGAATGCAAGCCATCTCGCCATTGCAGGAACAGTGGGAGCTGTTGCAGCGGCGAATTCGGGTCATGTTCGTGCGACGTGGACACCGCGCGATGCTGGAGAACATGTTTCTCGCAAAGCAACAAGCGGATGCTCGTGCGAGCAGCCCTTCGCCTCGCGGAATAAGGAAAGCGGCTTAGGATGAGAATCGGCCACTTCAATACCTATCCGCACGGCGGCGCGTTTATTGCTGCGGCGCGGTTTCACGAGGAGTTACTGGAGCAGGGGCTGGAGAGTTCCTTCTTTTTCCGGCACTCTCAGCGACCGGTTCCGAGTCATCCGTCTTATCAGGAACTCGCTTTCTCCGGGCCATCGCGGTGGCAGAAATTGAATCCTTGGCATAGAGAAGCGGAACACTTAAGGCGTCGCCGCGTCCATGATCTTTTTGACTTGCACCTTTCGGCTCGTCCCGTCCCCGGCGACAACTTCACCATGGCCGAACAAGCCGACCCGACGCGGCTGAATTGGGCTGACCTTAATCTCGATTTGGTGCACTTGCACTGGATTGCTCATCTGGCGGATTATCCAAGCTTTTTTCACTCGATTCCGCGGGGCACGCCGGTCTTCTGGACGTTGCACGATATGTTTCCACTCACAGGTGGTTGCCACTACTCGGCAGGCTGCACTCGCTTCGAGTCTGGCTGCGGGAATTGTCCCTTAGTTGTTAATTGCAACCCGGAGGATGTTTCGGCGGAATCTTTTGAGGCAAAACGCAAATCGCTTCGCAATCATCGAATGCACGTGATCGCACCGAGCCAATGGCTCCTGTCGCTCGCGCAGTCCAGTCCCCTCTGGCCGGACGACACCGAGTTCTCGCTGGTTCGCTACGGGCTCGACTTGCAGCAATTCAAGCCGCACGCGAAGGCAGCCGCACGCGCGGCTCTGGGATTGGACTGCAGAGGTGTGCTGATCGGGTTTGGTGCCGATAATATCGCGGATGAACGAAAGGGAATGCTCGATCTCTTAAACGCTCTCGACCGTTTGCCGCCGGAGTTGGAGGTCGAAGCGATTGCCTTCGGAGCTGGGAAGCTGGCGCGCGTCCCCGAGGGAATCAAGCGAGTTAACGAGCTTGGATTCCTTTTGGAGCCCGAGCGTCAAGCTTTAATCTACTCGGCCTGCGATTTTGTGATCGTTCCCTCACGCGAGGATAACCAGCCTTCAGTTGGACTCGAATCGCTGGCCTGCGGGACTCCCGTTGTTGGAACTCGAGCTGGCGGAATTCCGGAATACGTCCAAGAGGGGATCACCGGTTTGCTCGCAGGCGTCGGCGACCAAGTTGGTTTGGCAGAACGAATCGCCTGGCTAGCCGTCAACCCCGAAGCCCGGCAAGTAATGGGGCAGCGCGGCAGAATGATGATGCAGCGTGAATTCGAGATCACGCGACAGACGGGAATCTACCGGCAGCTCTACGCCGCCAGCCTCGCCGCGACCAACGTGAATCGCAGTCGTCGCGCGGCGTAGACTTTCCGTCTCTGTTTCCGCTTAGAACGGCATGATCATTTCGAGGTCAAACGGATCTCGCAGCCCATCGCCGAGCTTGCGCAGTGCTTCCGTTTCGATTTGACGGACCCGCTCCCGCGTCAGTCCCAGCCGCTCGCCGATTTCCTTCAGCGTGTGAGGCTCGACGTTGTTCAGCCCAAACCGCATCTGCAACACGGTTGCTTCGCGCTCGTCAAGTGTCTTCATCATCTCGAAGATGTGTTTAAGCACATCGTTTTCGAGCATCTCGACATCGGGAGAACGCATCCGCTCGTCCATGACCATTTCGCCGAGTGACCAGCCGACATCGGTCTGGTCGGTTTGCGGAGCAGCGTTGTGAATCTGAATCGCCTTCTTGATGATCGGCAGCTTCCGCTTGGCAACGCCGAGCAGGCGTGCGATTTCTTCCGGGTTTGGATTGCGACCAAGCTCTTCGCACAGCCGATGGGTTGCTCGCCGCCACTTAGAAAGCAGTTCGACCATGTAAGCCGGAATGCGAATTGTTTTAGCGCAGTTGATGAGTGCGCGTTTAATCGACTGCTTGATCCAGTAGCTGGCGTAGGTGCTGAAGCGAGTGCCAACAGCTGGGTCGTAGCCTTCGACGGCACGCAGCAAGCCGAGGTTTCCTTCTTCGATCAAGTCCTGGAGTCCGAGTCCCTTGCCGGTGTAGCCGCGGGCGATATTCACAACCAGGCGGAGATTGGCTCGGACCATTCGGTCTCGCGCTTCGACATTTCCTTGGGCGATTTGACCAGCGAGTTGGCGTTCTTCCTCTGCCGTGAGCAGTCGCGTCTCATTGATCTCTCGAAGGTAAATTTCCAGTGGCGTTTGCGGTCCGCTGTCGTTTCGGGTTTTCCGAAAAGCTCGCAGGGTCG
>JBJTQD010000653.1:0-7075 GCA_046075445.1 Planctomycetota bacterium | reverse complement strand
CGACAAAAACTGAAAATCCGCCGCGCGAACCGCGGCGGATTTTTTTTGGTCCAGCCCCGCGAGCTAAATTTCCGAATCCAAGAAGAGCCGAGCCTTCCAGACAGCGGAAACCATGACGCGAAAACAACCCTCGACGACCGCCCCAGAGCCGACAGCCGCGGCCGCTCCGCCGCTGCCTTGGTCGCCGCGTCGGCGGATGATTGCGTCGCTGCTCATCGCGGTGACTCTCTTCGTCGTCTTCATGGGGCCCGTGACCAATCCGATCGCGACCGAGGAACTGACCGGACCGATTGGTCGGCTCTTAGCCCCCATTCATCAAGCGCTCTATCTCAGCCACGGCTATCGCTTTTTTGCTCCCGACCCAGGCCCGAGCCATTTGCTGGTCTACCGCCTGCACTACAGCGACGGCCGGGTCATGGAAAAACGTTTTCCCGACCCCGAGCGAATCTCTCCTCGACTGCGCTATCACCGCTGGTTTATGCTCAGCGAAACGCTGTTTGCCGAACATGCTTCGCAGCCCGATCGAGCCAGCTTCGAGCGAATGCAAGCCGAACTAGCAGCGCAAGCGACTCGATATGCCAAAGGCAGCCAACCTGTGCTGGCCAAAGAACTTGAGCAATCTGCTGCTCGCCAGCGCAAGGCTTTTGAGCGGTCCCAAAAACGGATCGCTGAACTAGTACAAGCTGTGGGCAGCCTGCTTATTCGCGATAGCAGTGCGGATCGAGTGGAGCTGTTCTGCCAAGAGCGGATGATTCCCTTGCCGGGCGATGTGGTGCTTGGTCGGCGACTGGATGATCCGACAGGCCTGCTGCCTCCGATCAAAATCGGCGATGTGTTGGCCGATGGAACGTTTATTCCTCCGCTGGCCGACGCTCCAGCTGGTGAAGAGGAAATCGCGCCTCAGCAGTCCGCCGGTCCGGGAGGCGAACGATGATCGAAGCGATTGGAAATTACTTCCGCGCTTGGAGCGAGTGGTGGAACCGGTTCTGGTTCACGCCTGACGATCCGGCTTTGCTGGGACTGCTCCGGATCCTCGTCGGCAGCATGGTCCTCTACACGCATGCCGTTTGGACTTTCGACTTGTATAAGTTTTTTGGCAGCAAAGCGATGCTGCCGACGGACTATCGCAGTTTGCTCGGCGATGGCGAAACGGCGTTTGGACTCCCCTCTATGCTCTGGAGTCATTTCGATTGGCTCCCGAGCGATGGCTGGTTGCTGCCGGTTCACTTCTTGGGACTGGTGGTGGTTGCCCTGTTCACGCTGGGACTTTGGACACGTGTCACCTCGATTCTGACCGCGCTCCTGGTCATCTCCTACGTCAACCGCACGACGGGCGCTCAGTATGGGCTCGACCAAATCAACAGTTTCCTGACGCTCTATCTCGCCGTGGGGCCGTGTGGCGACTTCCTCTCGCTGGACGCTTGGTTCGCCCGCCGGCAGAGCAGGGGGGTGAGTCAGTCATCGGTCATGGCGAACATCGCTTTGCGGCTGATTCAGGTCCACATGTGTATCGTCTACCTGTTTGCCGGTCTCGGAAAACTGCAAGGCGATACTTGGTGGAACGGACAAGCAATCTGGGGCGCAATTGCCAACTACGAATACCAAACGCTCGACCTCACCTGGCTGGCGGCTCATATGGGGCTGGTCAACCTGATTACCTACGGTGCGCTATTCTGGGAGGTGAGCTATCCATTTCTGATCTGGCCGAAACTGACTCGGCCAATTTGGTTGGCAATGGCAGTCGCTGTACATGCCGGAATCGGACTGGCGATGGGGATGATCACGTTTGGGCTGATCATGATCTTTGGAAACATGGCGTTCCTGGATTCAGCCTCCGTGCGACGGTGGATTGTGGGGAGGAAGAGGGGGTAAACACAGAGACACAGGGGACACGGAGGAAGAGGAGATGGGCAGAAAAGGGGATGGAGAAAGGAAAGAGAGCAGGGAGGGATGAAGGCGAGGGAGTGGAAAGTGGTTTGCTGATTTATTGGCTGATGGCAACCGGATCGTCAGTTTGAGTGATTGCGGGAAGAAGCTCCCCCCATGCACTGGCTCAATGGTTGAATGCCTCAACCTTCTTTGATTCTCTCTGATTCCGCTCGCTTACTCTCACGCGGCGCCCTCTGCTTCTCTGCTTTAATCCCTCTTCCGCTTTCGCCGACCGACGATTGAGCCGCACTCTGGCGGCGATATACTGAAGCGTTTGCTTGGGTGTGCATCCCGGGTATTTGGAAAACGTTGCAGGGAGTCTGGTCGAATGTCTGTCAGGTTGGCTGTTGTTGGCGCCACAGGTGCCGTCGGTTCGCTCGTCCTCAAGTTGCTTGCGGAGCGGAATTTTCCGTTCAGCCACCTGAAACTCCTCGCTTCCAAAAACTCGGTTGGTAAAACGATTCACTTTCGCGGACAGGACTATCCGATAGAGCTGCTGGAGCCGGGAGCTTTTCGCGATGTCGATATTGCGATCGCCAGCACGCCCGATGAAGTCGCCGCCGAGTTTGTTCCGTGGGCAGTAGAGCAGGGGACTGTGGTGGTCGACGAGAGCGGCTATCACCGGATGCGGCCCGACGTGCCGCTGGTCATTCCCGAAGTCAATCCTCAGGCGATCGCCCAGCACCGCGGGCTGATTGCCAGCCCAAACTGCTCGACGACCCAGTTGGTCGTGGCGCTCAAGCCGCTACATGATGCGGCTCGCGTGCGGCGCGTTGTCGTGGCGACTTATCAGGCGACCAGCGGAGCCGGCGTTGCCGGTCAAGCTGACCTCGTCGAGGGAACTCGCGCGGCGCTCGGTCAGACCGCGTATCGCAACAAGACATTCAAGCACCCAATCGCTTTCAATCTGATTCCGCAAATCGGTTCACCCAAGACGGAAGGGTACACTTCGGAAGAGATGAAGATGGTGCTCGAGACGCACAAGATTTTGGGCGACGATTCGATTCGAATCAGTGCCACGTGCGTGCGGGTGCCGGTCGAAAATTGTCACAGCGAGGCGATCTGGGTCGAGACCGAACGCCCGCTGTCCGTCGAGCAGGCTCGCAAGCTCTGGGAAGCCGCACCGGGGATCAGCGTTATCGATGATTTGGGGGCAGGGGGCTATCCGATGCCGCAGCAGTGCAGCGATCGGGACGATGTCTTCATCGGACGGATTCGACGCGATTTGAGCTGCGACAATGGGCTGACGTTCTGGTGCGTCAGCGACAACCTTCGCAAAGGCGCGGCGACAAATGCCGTTCAGATCGCGGAGTTGCTCGCGCGTCAATTCGCCACTTCAGGCGTGTCATAAAGCAATGCGTTTCCTCAAGCTGACGATCGCCTACGACGGAACCGACTTTGTCGGCTGGCAGGTCCAGCCTAACGGACGGAGCGTGCAGTCGGAGTTGGAGGCAGCTTGGAAAGCGATCACTGGCGAGACTCTGCGGATTACGGCTTCGGGAAGAACGGATTCCGGAGTGCATGCTGCGGGGCAGGTCTGCAGCTTGGCCACAGAGACGCGACTGGACGTTGCCACGCTGCAGCGCGCGATCAACGCCGTGTTGCCGCCGGATCTTTGCTTGCTCGAAACAAGCGAGCGGCCGGATGAGTTTCATGCGATTCGCGATTGCGTCGAGAAGACTTACCGTTATCACGTGCAAGCCGGAAGGCTGGTCGATGTCTTTGCGCGGCGCTACGCTTGGCATGTGCCGGTTCCGCTCGATGCGGCTGCAATGCAGGCGGCAGCCCAGCACTTGGTCGGGCGCCATGACTTTGCCGCCTTTCAAGCGACCGGGTCGGAACGCTACAGCACGGTGCGGACGATTTCCCAAGCGACGGTTCTAGAGCGTCAGGTTGATCGCTTTCAAAGGGTCGAGATCGAAGTTACGGCGGATGGCTTTCTCTACAACATGGTCCGCTGCATTGCGGGAAGTTTAGTGCTGGTTGGACAACACAAGCGAAACCCGGATTGGATCGCTGAAGTGGTCCGCTCGAAAGATCGCGCTCTGGCCGGGCCAACCGCGCCAGCTCATGGGCTGACGATGTTATCAGCCGTGCACACGACGTCCGGCAATAATCAGAGCGACGAGGAGTGACACTGCAGAGCAGGGGGCCTGTGTTCTTCGTCAGTCGGGTCTTCGCGCCAGCCCCCGGTTCTGAATCTAAAAGCAGCTTGCCATGCAGCTGGCTAGTCACGGCTCCACCGACGCAAGGTCGGGTGGTGGCCCGTTAAGTCAGTGCATGTTTACAAAGCAGGCTAATGCAGGCTGGAGTTTTTTTGACTAGACTTGAATGACAGCCGTAAGCCCCTCTCTTCTCAGGAATGCTCCCCGTGTCAGCTGGTCGCGATTTTGTCGGTCCTTTTCAGCTGGTGCGGTTGATCCGCTCTGGGCAGACGACCCAGGTCTGGGAAGTTATGAAAGACGGGCAGGAAGAGCGGATCGCTTTGAAGATCTTGCACAAAGAATTTGCTCAGGACAAAGAAGAAATCGAACAGCTGAAGCACGAGGTGATGGTTGCCAAGAATCTGGATCACCCGAATGCGATCAAGGTCTTCGACTTTTATGGCAACCTTGGCCGTCCGTTGATTGCGATGGAACTGTTCAATGGCAGGAACATCAAGCTGGTGCTTCGCGATACTCCTGAATTGATCGAGCAAAACGTCACGGCGATCATCCGCGGTTGTGCTAAGGGCCTGCAGCACCTCCATGAGAAGGGCTGGGTGCACTGCGATATCAAGCCGGATAACTTTCTGGTTGACGATAAAATCAATGTAAAGCTGATCGATTTCTCGATTGCCCAGAAGCAAGCCAAGGGATTTTCGCTTTTTCAGAAGAGGCCCAAGTCGCTACGGGGAACGCGAAGCTACATGGCTCCGGAGCAAATTCGACGTAAACCGGCCAGCCTATCGATGGACATTTATTCGTTTGGCTGCGTGTTGTTTGAGCTGGTCGCTCGGCGGCCGCCGTTTTCGGCACCCAATCCGGATGAATTGCTAAGTAAGCACCTCAAGGCAACGCCGCCGTTTCTGCAAGCCGCCAACAACCGGGCTAGCACAGAGTTTTCCAACCTGATTATGAAAATGATGTCGAAGGACCCCGAGAAACGCCCCGCCTCAATCGAGGACTTTTTGTTAGAATTTGGCAAGCTCTCCGTCTATAAGGCGGGAGCATTCCGCAAACCGGGAACGACCTAACTCGGGCTGCTCAAGCACGCCAATCGTCGCGAACGTCGCGTGCTCTAGTCACGAGCCTGCCGATGTTTCTCCCGGCATTCCTAATTCGTTTGGAACAGACCCATGGACTATTTGGCATTTGAACAACCGATCGCCGACCTCGAAGCAGAACTCCACAAGCTGGAGCAAGAGGACGACAACTCAGCGGCGACCGCCGAGAAGATTCGCAATCTGCGGCAAGAGCTGAACAAGACGGTTCGCCAAATCTTCGACAACCTCACGCCTTGGCAGGTCGTCCAAGTCTCCCGACATAAAGACCGCCCTCATACGGTCGACTATCTCTCGCTGGTGTTCGATGAGTTTGTTGAACTGCACGGCGATCGCAAGTTTGGCGACGACCGCGCGATTCGGGCTGGCTTTGCCCGGATGGATAACCTCAAGCTGATGGTCATCGGGCACCAGAAGGGTCGCAACCTCAAGGAGCGGTCGGAGAATTATTTTGGCTGTGCGCATCCCGAGGGATACCGCAAGGCGATGAGCAAGATGCGGATGGCCGAGAAGTATGGGCTGCCTGTGGTCTGTTTCATCGACACGCCGGGTGCCTATCCGGGGATTGGAGCCGAAGAGCGAGGACAGGCCCAGGTCATTGCCGAGAACATGCTCGAGATGTCGCGGCTACAGACCCCGATCATCTGCATTGTGATTGGTGAAGGTGGCAGTGGCGGTGCTTTGGGAATTGGCGTTGGCGACCGAGTCGCCATGCTCCAGTACGCATACTACTCGGTGATCAGTCCTGAGGGTTGTGCTGGTATTCTCTGGAAGAGCCATGAGTACGCCGAGCGAGCCGCCGGGGCTTTAAAATTCACCTCCAAGCATCTGCTTGGCTTCGGCGTCGTCGACGACATTATCGAAGAACCGCTGGGCGGAGCTCACCGGGACCATCACCACATGGCGGCCAGCATCCGCAACTACCTGAAGAAGAGCCTCAAGGACCTGGTTGGCCAGCCGACCGAAAAGTTGCTTCAGCGTCGGTACGAAAAGTTCCGGCGGATGGGTCAATTCCTGGAGCCAACCGAAGCGAGCGTCTAAGCCGTTCCAGTGCCAGCTTGAGGGTTTCGCCTCAGGCGGCTTGGCCTAGTGATTTCGTGCCGACTCCTGAAGCCACCAAGGCGTGGCAGGCTGTGGCATAACGAACGCCCGAAACAGGGCGTTTTTTTAGCTCCATCCAACGTCCGATAATGTTTCTTATGTTCGGTTAGAGCCCTGTATTTACCGCAGGATTTCGATTCGTGGCTGCCTCTGCTCTGCTTTTGAGCAATGGCTCGCCACCCGCGGTTTGGCCGGGCAGATTTCCAGCGGCAATCTCCGCGACTCGCAGTCGGTTTTGGATAGCTGAACTACCGTGGCTGACCACCCGTTTCGGAGCCCTGTCCGGCGCTGCGGCGAGGACTGCCAAAGCTGCCCTGAACCTCGTTGGGATTGCGGGGCGCTTGCCAGTTCCAATTGAACAGGCCACCCCCCTGCCCGCCGGCTCCCGAACCATTGGCTTGGCTGCCGCTCTGACCGCTTGCCTGACCGCCGGCTTGGCTGGCTTGCTGGTTACCCCATGGGTTCCAGCCGCCTGAACCACTCCCGTTCGCTCCGCCGCCCGCCATGGCTCCTCCACCGCCCGTCTGGGTTCCAGCCGGAAAAGTCGGGGGCTGGCTTGCCTTTTGGTTGAACTGGTTGAGCATCGGATTGAGGATGTCGTGCAGCTCCTTGGGGACAACCGCGGATAGTTGATTAATCGAGTGGGCCAGGAAATTGCCGCTCTTGGAAGTAACAACGGCGGACCGAACTCGTTCGTCGGCCAGCGTCACCGCAAACATGGTGATCACCATGCAAAGCAGTGCTCCCTTGAGCGCACCCAGAATTGCTCCCGCTTGGCGGTCG
>JBJTQD010000652.1:0-1311 GCA_046075445.1 Planctomycetota bacterium | reverse complement strand
GAATGCCGGTATTCGTCTTAGCCGGGTTTTCGCGCCAGCCCCCGGTTTCGAATCGTTAAGGGAGACGTAGCCCCAGGCTGGGCCATTTCTCATTCGTTTTAATGAAAGCGCTCGAAATCGCACATTTCTGGGGAATCGGTCACGTTGGAAGGAGAAAGTTACAACCGTTACAGTCGACAAGCCTTACCCACTAAGAGAGTTCCCTCAAGTAAAGAACGACATTTTGCCCGTTCCCTTTCGCGGCGAGGGATAGACTTCGGCACAGGGTATCTTCCGCGCTGAAGGACTATTTTCAGCGCGGGGAGTTTAGCTCTTTTGATTCGGGTAACTGAAATGATTCGCCAAATTGACGCCAACTCAACTGCTTTCGCTCGTCGCCCTCAGCGACTGCGAGGACGGCGTTTTGGGTCGCACCGCCGGGGCAATCGTCGGGCGGTAGCGATTGTCGAATTCGCCTGCGTGCTCCCGGTGCTGCTGGTCATTTTGCTGGGAACGCTGGAATCAACCTCGATGATTTACCGGCAGCAGACCCTCTCGATTGCCGCCTACGAGGGGTGCCGTGTTGCCTTAATTCCCAAGATTACGCGGGGCCAAGTCGATGCGGCCATCAATCAAATCTTGAATGACCGCCGCATCCGGAACGCGACGATCACTATCACTCCAAACGATTTCGTGAACGCCGCGGCCCAATCAATTATTGAAGTAAGAGTCACGGCTCCAGCCGCTGGCAATTCGATTATTGCCCCCCGATTTTTCGCCAATCGGACGTTGACTGGTTCCTGTTTCATGATGAAGGAGTTCTGACCCATGCTCACCTTCGAGAAAATTTTATCCAAAGCTGGCCGCCGTAGCGGCGCAGTGATTCCGCTGGTCTGTCTCCTCATGCCGATATTGGTAACCCTCGCGGCATTCTCGATCAACTTCGCCCACATGGAGTTGGTGCGGACGCAGGCTCAGATTGCCTCAGACGCATCCGTTCGCGCTGCGGGTAGAACGTTCGCCCTAACTGGTGACATCAATGCCGCTAAAGCGATTGCGCGAAATCTGGCTCATCGGAATTCGATGAACCGCCGGCCAATCGCGATGCCAGATTCGGCTTTCACTTTGGGCGCTTCCACGCGTGCCTTCACTGCTGAACGCTTCACATTCAAGCCACTGAGCCAGCTTCCATCTGGCACCAAACCGAATTCGCTCAAAATCGATGTGAATGACAACAGTCAACAGCATCTCTTCCCGAACCTGGGCGGGCAAAGGACGTTTTCCTTCAATCGCACAGCGATCTCTACTCAGATTGAAGTCGACATTGCCTTG
>JBJTQD010000651.1:0-1024 GCA_046075445.1 Planctomycetota bacterium | reverse complement strand
TAACCCGTTGGCCGACGACTTCTTCGCCATCCTTGATGGTGCCGAGTTTGCGGACATCGACGCGACAGGAGGAGTAGAACTTCAGGGCGCGACCGCCAGGAGTCGTTTCGGGGCTACCGAACATGACGCCGATCTTTTCGCGAATCTGATTGATGAAAACCGTGCAGGTTTTGCTGCGAGCGATTGCACCGGTCAGCTTTCGCATCGACTGGCTCATCAAGCGCGCTTGCAAGCCGACAAAGGTATCGCCGATTTCGCCGTCGAGTTCCTGCTTGGGAACAAGTGCAGCGACCGAGTCGATAACGATGATATCAACGGCGTTTGACTTAACGAGCATTTCGGTAATCTGCATCGCTTCTTCGCCGCTGTTGGGCTGGCTAATCAGCAACGTATCGAGGTCAACGCCGAGCTTCTTGGCCCAAGTTGGGTCGAAAGCGTGTTCGGCGTCGATGAAGGCAGCCACGCCGCCCCCCTTTTGAGCTTGGGCAATCGCGTGCAGCGCGATGGTCGTCTTACCGCTGGATTCCGGTCCGAAGACTTCGATGATACGGCCGCAGGGCAAGCCTTGCCCGCCGAGGGCGATATCCAGCGAAATGCTGCCGGTGGGAATCCCTCGAATTTGTTTCACTGAGTCGCCTCCCAGCGTCATGATGGCTCCGTTACCGAAAGCCTTTTCAATCTGCTGAACTGCAGTCTTGAGGTTTTCGTTCTCCCGCATCAACGTCTCGACAGGGTTCTCGCTTGATTTCTTGGAGCCACCCTTTGCCTTAGTTTCTTTCTTTGCCATTGCTCGATCCTCGCTTCCTTCAACACCCAAAACTTGATCCGAATCCGTCAACGCCTCACCCGACTTCACACGTGTCGCAGCCATCTAAGTAGTTCCTCTCTTCAAACCCGCCAAACAACTCTCGGATTACTCCGCCCTCACAGCGGATTGCTCCGCCATCAAAACTGAGGAGTTCGTTGGTTGAACCTCGCCCGCCCTCAATTTCGAATGAGTCGAAAATGAGAGTCGAAGTTCAAG
>JBJTQD010000650.1:0-1479 GCA_046075445.1 Planctomycetota bacterium | reverse complement strand
AAGGCAAGTCCAAGCCAGAACTGCGAAAGATTTGTGAATCGCTTGGCGTAGCTGTAGCAGAGCAGAACTGCCAGTACGGGTATCGCGCACCGCCGCGGGAGGTAGTTGGGCCAGAACAGCCCGGCGCCGAGCAGGTAGATGCCAACCGAGAGGAGCAGGAAGCCTCGCACCGCGCCAACCGAAAGAATCCCAGCCGGGATGTGCCGCCTGGCAGTTCGTGGATTAGCGGCGTCGACGTCGCGGTCGGCAAGCCGATTGAAAGCCATTGCCGCCGATCGCGCTCCGACCATCGCGACGAGCACGCCGATCAGTTGTTGCCAGGCAAACTCGGTCTTCACTTCAGCGCGAACTGTCCAAGCCATAACCGCCGCCAGCAGTGCGAACGGCAGCGCGAACAGCGTATGGCTGAAGCGAATCATCTCGAGAAAGTATTTGGCTTTTTGAAACATTGAGAGCGGGCGAAGATCGTAGAACGACTGTCCTCGATCGTTCGAAAGTTTGAGTTGATGTTTGCCTGCGCGCCGAGCAGTTGAGGACAAATGCTTTCGGATCGGGTTAGCTTTCCTTCCAGCGTTTCGCGAGTCGATTTTCGATGCCGACTTGGTCGAGGATTCGAGCGACCACGAAGTCGACCAGGTCGCTGACGGTTTCGCAGGCGTGATAGAAACCGGGAGAAGCTGGCAGAACGATTGCACCGGCCAGCGTGACGCTGCGGAGATTTTCGATTTGCAGCAGAGAGAGCGGTGTCTCGCGCGGGACGAGCACGAGCTTGCGTCGCTCTTTCAGGTGTACATCCGCGGCGCGCTGAATCAGGTTGCCGCTGGCGGCGGTGGCGATTCCGCTGAGCGTACTACCGCTGCAGGGGCAGACGACCATGGCGCGGGTCCGAAAGCTGCCGCTGGCGATCGGCGTCATGAAGTCTTTGTAGTGGTGGTAGACGGGCTGAGCCGCATCGCGCGGCCAGTCCGGGAGCAGTTGCTGGACTTCGAACCGGTTGAGGTTGATTTCAATTCCGAGTTCATGTTGCAGCACGTGTCTGCCGGAGTCGCTGATCGAGAGGTGCACCGTCTCGTTCATCTGCAGGAGTGCTTCGAGCAGACGGCGACCGTAGACGACGCCACTCGCGCCGGTGATTGCCAGAACGATGGGAAGTGGCTGGCTCATTTAATACCTACGTAAAGCGTCGCGATGCCAAAGGTCAGCGGGATGAAGCGGGCGGATTTCAGGCCGGCGGCCGTGAGGCGTTCGACCAACCGTTCGTAGGCTGGGAACTCGCCGACGCTTTCCGGGAGATAGTCGTAGGCGTTTGCGCCGTTCTTAGCGAGTTGCTGGCCGATTCGCGGGAGAATGTTTTTGAAATACCACTGATACATTCCGCGGATCGGTTGTCGCCGCGGTGTGGAGAACTCCAGCACGGCGACTCGGCCACCGGGAGCACAGACTCGAGTCATCTCGCGCAGGCCGCGGTCGGTATCAAAC
>JBJTQD010000649.1:0-2692 GCA_046075445.1 Planctomycetota bacterium | reverse complement strand
TAAAAACTGATGCCCTCGTCCTCAGACTTCTCATCCAGCCTGACGAAATATGACTGGCGTGCCGCGAATCTCCGGTATTACCAGTACAGCTTTCACCTGAAACGGAAGTACGGGGTGCGGGTACAGCGGGTCAGCGTCGACGCCGGTTTTACCTGCCCCAACGTCGATGGAACGGTTGCGGTGGGGGGCTGTACCTTCTGCGACAACCGCAGTTTTAGCCCGAGTCGCCGGCTGCCGCGGCAGGATATCAGGGAACAAATCGACGAGGGGATACGCCAACTCAAACGCCGCTACGATTGCAATCATTTCATCGCTTATTTCCAGCCGGCGACCAACACCTACGCTCCGGTAGATAAACTGCGAAACCTTTACGAGCAAGCGCTTTCGCACCCGAATGTGGTCTCGCTGGCGGTCGGCACGAGACCGGATTGCGTGCCGGATGATGTGCTGGACCTACTTGAGGAGATCGCGGGCCGCACGCATTTGACCGTCGAGTACGGGATGCAGACGATGCACGACAAGTCGCTCGACTGGATGAATCGCGGTCACCATCACGACGCAATGGTTGATGCGATGGAACGGAGTCGCGGTCGAGGCTTTGAAATCTGTGCCCACATCATGCTTGGGTTGCCGGGGGAAACACATGCCGAGATGCTCGAGACGGCGCGGGAAGTCGCGAGGCTAAAGCTGGACGACGTCAAGATCCACAACCTCTATGCGGTCGATGGAACGCCTTTAGCTGACCAAGTGCGGCGGGGTGAGGTAACGCTAATGGAGCGCGATGAGTACTTGACCACGCTGGTGGACTTCCTGGAGCTGCTGCCACCCGAGATGATTGTCGAGCGAGTTAGCGGCGACGCGCCGGTGAGCTTTTTTATCGGGCCATCGTGGTGTCTCGACAAGCCGGCTGTGCTGCTCGCCTTGCAGGCGGAGTTCGAGCGAAGAAACACTTGGCAGGGAAGGCTTTATCAGGCTTAGGTCTTGCGAGCGGAATCGCAACTCGCGGATTGAGTTGTCGGCAGCAAGTTGAGTTTAGAAACTCTTTCCGAACGGCTTATCGGTTGGCGGGGCCCGGTGTTTCTTTGGAGAGGTCGCTGCAGGGAGTGGAGGAGGGGGCTTTCCACGCGTCCTCAGCTCGCCGTCGGCGGTGAGGTTCGAGAACGATTCCAGTGTAAGCGAACAGCTCGACGGTTTTCTTGACTTCGGGCCAGTCTTCCCGATTATCGAGAACCTCGGTATTGACGGCGTTGTCTAAGATGTCGTCCAGCAGTTCTTGCACCTTGCGATTGTTCTTGACGAGCTCGCGGCAAAGTTTCAGGGCGCGTTGGTAGGTCATGGGTCGGAACCTCAGTGCGAGACGTTGGAGAGCCGTTCTTTGGGAGCGGCGTTCGGCGCGAGGCCGCAATTCGAGCGACGGATGCCGGTAGAGAAAGCCTAGGTCACAGCGGAACGCAATAAAGTTTTTGCGATGGGATTCCGAATCTAGTTCTGTGATGAATTTGACGGATATGCCGAGATGTCGGGAGTTGCGGTCGTCAGGCCGATCCAGCTTGGCTTGGGCAGGTTTCCGCGGTTTGACCGGATTCTCCAATCCCCTTGACCGGCAAGGTCGCGGGGCGATAATCTCGGCAGCGGTCGCAAAGCGGTTATAGGGCTGTTTTGGGGCGGTTAGACAAGAAATTGATGGCGTTGTGGCCGAGTGGCTAGGCAGCGGATTGCAAATCCGTCTACGGCGGTTCGAATCCGCCCGACGCCTCTGAACAAAAAAGGCCAAATTCGCGACTCGCGGATTTGGCCTTTTTTCGTGCGCGGACGTCGCTGAATCTCTGGGGTACTGCTTCGAGTGTTTTGGGCGATCAAGAACCGCTTGCTTTAGCACTTTCCGCTTGTTTGAGCGTAGGTCGGCCCGAGTCCAACATTCTAAACAGGCGAGGCATACCGCGAAGCCAAACTTATAGAGACATTTTTCCTTAGCCTTTATTCTCCCGCTTTTGGATTGGCCGGTTACACTTCCAATTCATGTCGCCGGGTCATCAGGGGTTCTTGCGTATCTTAAGATTAGCCAAAGCGAATCTGTTTTGAAGTTGGAACTCGCTCTATTGTCGAGCATGGTGGGGACGGCTGCAATTGGCTTTGCCTCGAGAAAGCAGCAGCTTAAATCAAATGAACCAGAATTTCGCGAAGGATTTGAAAGCCATTTGGGAGGCTGTTTACAGCTTTGTATTTCTACTTGGCATAAGCTACTCGTTCTGGCTGGTCGGCTTAGTCGTTTACTTGTTTCATTACGAACGAGATGTTCTGGAGGCTTGGAAGTTTCATCATTTTTTGTTGTTTTTGTTGATGGTCGTTGACTCAATAATTGTCATCGGACTTGCTCGCCGTCGTGGCCTTCGACTTTTCTGCACGGTTAGCATGGCATGCTTGGCCGTCTATATGGTGACACACCCGTTGCCCGTTGAGGCGAGTTCGAGAGTTCGAGATAGACTTGAAGTCGCCAAATTTTATCGCTTCGATGACCGGCTATATGGTTTCTTACTTACGTCGGTGCTTTTGAATTTGGGATATTCGTTTGATGTCTTGAATGAAAGAGTGCGACAACAAAGAGGTAAAGGCAAGGGAAATCCTGAAGCGACAGAGGACAGATAGACGTCAAGCGACGCAAAAGACTTTGACGGCGACGACACGGGGACCG
>JBJTQD010000648.1:0-2167 GCA_046075445.1 Planctomycetota bacterium | reverse complement strand
AAAATAAAAAAGAGGAAAGAAATTAATGGGCCAAAGGGACTTGAACCCACTCGTTATGGAGATTGGGAGACGAAAGGAATTACTTACGACTTTTAGATTATTTATTTAATCGGTTATTAATTAAACTTTGCACCACTGTTGGATCAGCAAGGGTAGAAGTGTCCCCTAAATTTTCAAACTGATTTTCAGCAACTTTTCTTAAAATCCTTCTCATGATTTTACCCGATCTAGTCTTTGGTAAACCTGGTGTGTAATGAATCAGATCAGGTGTTGCAAGAGGGCCGAGACGTCCAGCGTCTTGCCCGACTCGTCTTCAACCACGATTTGCGGATGGAGGTCACCCTTGAAGTCGATGATCGTACGACGCAGCGTGCCGCTGGAGTCGCGTTCTTCCTTCATCGTTTCGCCTTCGACGATATCCTCGTAGCGGGCGCGGCCAGAGACTTCCGAAAGAACCGGAATCGAGTGCGGATTCCACTGGCAAAGCACTGAGTTCGGCTCGACCGTCTGGTCTTCTTTGACCAAGAGCACGGCACCGGCCGGAACCTTGTGATTCTCCAGTTCGCGACCCTTCGAATCGATAATCGAGATTTCGCCCGTCCGGTTCAGGACGACGCTGTCTCCCTTATCGTTGGTCACGTAACGCATCCGAGTCAGCTTGACGATACCAGCCTTCTTGCATCGCTTTTCGCTTTCTTCAGCGACCCGACCTGCGACACCACCAAAGTGGAACGTACGCATGGTCAACTGAGTACCGGGTTCGCCGATACTTTGAGCAGCGATGATACCGACCGCCATACCTTCTTCGACCATCGCACCGGTCGACATGTCCATGCCGTAGCAGTGCTGGCAAACGCCGAGCGCCGCTTCGCAAGTCATCGGGCTGCGGACTTGGATCTTTTCCAAGCCCATCTCCTCAATCTTGCGGGCCTTCTCGAGCGTGATCATGTCGTTTTCCTTCACGATCTGCTCGTCGGTAATCGGATTGACGATGTTGTGCCGCGAGACGCGACCATTGATCGCCGTCGCCAAGCGAACTTCAACCTGCTCACCGCGGTAGATAACTCCCTTGGTGATCCCCCGTGAAGTACCGCAGTCTTGGCAGGTGACCACGGCGTTTTGAGCAACGTCAGCCAACTTACGAGTCAAGTAACCCGAGTCAGCCGTCTTCAACGCCGTGTCGGCCAGACCCTTGCGGGCACCGTGCGTCGAACTGAAATACTCGAGCACCGTCAGACCTTCGCGGAAGTTCGCCTTGATCGGTTGCTCGATAATTTCGCCAGTCGGCTTGGCCATCAAACCACGCATACCCGCCAACTGCCGAATCTGCTCGACACCACCCCGAGCACCGGAGTGCGCCATGAGGAACACGGGATTGACGTAACCGCCAGTGCGGTCGTCATGCTCCATCGCCTTCATCATCGTCTTGGTGATCTGCTCCCGGGCGTGCGTCCAGGTCTCAAGCACCTTGTTGTAACGCTCCTGCTCCGTAATCGCACCGCGTTCAAAGTGCTTCCGCAGTTTGAAGACCTCTTTCTCGGCTTCGCCAATGAACTGAGACTTGGAATCTGGAGTGACCAAGTCGTCCGTAGCAAAGGAAAGACCGCTGCGGGTGCTCTCGCGGAAGCCCAACTGATTCATGTCGTCGAGCAACTTAATCGTTGCGCGGCGTCCCAAAACCTGGTAGCAGTCCGAAATCACAACCGAGAGATCGCTGCTCTTGAGATTGTGGTTGTAGTAATCCATTCCCGGAGGCAGCATCTGGTTGAACAGAATACGACCGTAGGAAGTCGTGATGATTCGGCTTTCCGAGCGTTCGTCTTCGTTCAAGCGATTCTTCCGCCCGTGTGGCAGACGAACCTTGATCTTTGCGTGTAGGGTGATCGCGTGCTGCGAGTAAGCCAGTTCGGCTTCCTCAAACGAGGCGAAAGTCATCCCTTCGCCCTTTTGTCCGGGCAGCATCAGCGAGATGTAATAGCAACCCATCACCGTGTCCTGAGACGGACTCATAATCGGCTTGCCATTGGACGGGGCGAAGATGTTGTTCGTCGACATCATCAACCGCAACAACCGACTGCGGAAACTGGTCGACTTGAACGCTCCGGAAGTGATCATTCGCAATGAAAAGCGAATGTTGCAGCAATCGGTCGACGCGCTGTTCGACAAC
>JBJTQD010000647.1:0-785 GCA_046075445.1 Planctomycetota bacterium | reverse complement strand
TGTAACGTTGCGACTTTAGGAGCGACTCGTTTTCCCAAATTCTAACGACCGAGCAATCTGCCGTCGAAGATTGCGACCAAAAAGAAGACTGCTTCTCAAAAAATTAACGTCTCGCCGCGCCATCGACCCTCAGCAATCCCGTCTTGGTTCGGATGATCAGCTGATTGTCGACGGCGGCTGGTGTGGCCATGATCCCATCCTCGACTTCATTGGTCGCGAGCAACTCGTATTCGCTTTTCGGCGCGATCACAAACACCTTGCCATCGCGATTTCCGAAATAGAGCCGTCCGTCGGCGAGGATCGGAGAGGCTGAAAAGTCGCCACCCAATCGTTTTTGCCAAAGCTGTTTGCCCGACTTGGCATCAAGGCAAGTCGCTACGCCCGTGTCACTGACCATGAACAACAGGCCCTCGACGATGATCGGTGTCGGTTGGGTTGGGACCTGATTCTCAAACTTCCAAGCGATGTCTGATTCGTCCAGCTTGGTGTCGCCGTCGAACTTCAAGGCCAGCAGGGAAGCCCTGTTGTAGCCGGTGCAGACGTAGACGAGTCCATCGGCGTACAGCGGACGCGGGACATTCGAAAAGCCCAGTTTGCCGTAAGAGACTTTCCAGAGCTCGCTGCCGGTTTGCGGATCGTAACCGTAAACCCAATTGGCGGCCGGTGAGATCAATTGCGGTCCGGACTTGCCCGGAATCACGATTGGCGTCGAGAACGCTTTTTTCATCATCCCGTCGGGATGAAGTTCACCGCTCCGCGCCGTGCGCCATGCGATCGCTCCATCT
>JBJTQD010000646.1:0-2860 GCA_046075445.1 Planctomycetota bacterium | reverse complement strand
GGGCTGGCGCGAAGCCCGGCTGACGGAGGAAGCCTTCCCGGCTCTTTTTCTTTGCCCCAAAGGGCACTCTGCCAAGAATTAACACGGTGTTGCGAATCTAAGCTTTTCCTAGGCCTATTTGTTCGCGGTGGGGCTTTCTGCCAATCGGAAACAGTTCCCTTTTGAGAACGGGCCGAGGTCGTTTGATTGGGGGGAATGATCCCCTATAATCTTGGGCGTTCGCTGAATTGTATTCGGCTTTTGATTACCAGTTTTGGCAAGGAGTTGAGACGATGAAATTTTCTGGTCGTGGTTTGGTCGCTTGGTTCGCGCCGGTCTTGGTCGGGTTAATGGGACTTGGCTTGCTCAGCGCTTCCGGTTGCGGCGCCCGGGCGGAAGTTGCCAAGGACAAGGTACTGGCTCAAATCGACAAGGTGCTGGGCGAACTGAACGTCAAGCAAAAGGATATTGACCTGAAGCGAAAAGAGCTGAGCAACGAAATGCAAGTTGTTCGCGAAAAGAAATTCAACGCAGCCGTGCGTTTGGAACTGCTCACCAAGAAGCAAGAAACTTCGAAGCAAGAGCTGGAAAAGCTGAAGCAGGGTTTGGCTCGGGTTCAGCCGAAAATGGAAGAAGCCAAGGCCAATGGCAAGATTGAATTGAATGGCCGGGAAGTTTCGGCAGATGAGCTGAATCGCATGGCGACTGACTTGATCAATCGCGTCAAGAGCAAGGAAAGTGAAATCAGCAGCCAGCAGACCAGTTCGGAAGCTTTGAAGCGTTCTGCTGATTTCTTGGCGAGCCAGGAAAAGGCGGCCGTTGATATGCTGGCCAAGCTGGACCTGAAGATTGCCGAAATCAAGGACAAGAAGATCGCGATTGACGCGGTCAAGAGTGCGACTTCGATGGTCGGCAACGACACCTCTATCAACGACAAGATCAATGAATTGACCAAGCAAATCGACGGCATGTTTGTCGACGTCGAAACGGCGATGCGAGTCGAAGAGCAGAAGCTGACCGACCTCCAAAATCAAACCTCGACGGTTGACGACCTGTTGACCGAGACTGGTTCTGACCTCGACGCAACGATGAGCGAAATCGATGCGATTTTGGGCAAGAGCGGGGGTAACTAAGCGCGATGAAGAATCAGTTTCATCGGATGATTGCGGCTCGGCCACGGCCTGCGAAAGGACGCGGTTGGGTTGCATTTTCAGGCCGGGCCCTGCTCTGCCTGCCGCTGGTCGTGGGCGGTTGTTTGGCGTTTGGACTATCCGCGATGAGCGGTTGCCAACCGCCGACCAAGCCCCAAGCGAAAGCCGACCGGCCGCTGAGTTCAGAGCAAGAGTTTCGCGACAAGCTCGCAGAACTCAAGATGCAGCGCGAAAAGTCGGAGCGAGCGATTGCCCGCTTGGAACAGCGGAAAAACGAGACGGTTGAGTTTCTCAAGTCCAAAGGCGTCAAATCAAGCGCGGATGTGGCTGGCGATATCAACCTGAAGTACGCCGCTCGCGAACTGAAGGGCTGGTCTGACGAAATTGAAAAGCTGGAAAAGGAACGGCAGCATTACGATGAAGCGATATCGGCGATTCAGGCAATGTTGGCAGAGCTTGAGCGAAAACGAATCAATGAGACGATAGCGATGACCGAAGACGAATACATTCGGTTGCGGAAGATCGTTTTGGATTTGAATGATCGCTTGGAAGTCGACAAGCAGGATGTCGTCGCTGACGATGAGTTGGATGCGTTGTTGAAGGAAGAACTCGGCAACAAAGAGCCGGCTCCCGCCGGTGGCGGTTAGGCAGCAGTTTTGATGCGGCTTGGGAGAAGCTTGTTTTCCAGCGGCGTCTTGCTTCCTGTTCGGAATTGAAATTTAAAAAGGCGTGAGCTGCAAAGGTTCACGCCTTTTGTTTTTTCTGAAATGAGAGCGTTGCCGAACCGGGGGCTGGCGCGAAGACCCGGCTGACTTTTAATGCAAACCACCATTGCGCTGTACCTCCCCTGCGCCAAGACCTGGCAGCTTTGGGCTCTGGCTACGGGCTAAACAAGAGAATTCGCTCTGTTTGGGGGCGACGGATTTGGCCGCTGCGAACGCGAATCATGTTCTCGATTAAATATCGAGTTGATGAAGCCCTGGATTTTTGGAGCTGATTTGATGACGACGGAAGAAGTCTGGCAACCTACGGCGACGATTGAGCGACTGCGGATGCGGGCTGACTTGATTCGCTCGTTGCGGGAATATTTTTGGCAGCAGGGGTTTTGGGAAGTAGAGACGCCGCTGCTGTCCCGGGACACGGTCGTTGATAGGCACCTCGACCCGCCACTGGTTTCCGCCGAGTCGCTGGGGCTGGGGACTCGCTTGGCGGGAGACTGGTACCTTCAAACCTCGCCCGAGTTTGGAATGAAGCGATTGCTGGCTGCCGGTGCGACCAAGATTTTCCAGCTGGGCAAAGCGTTTCGCGCGGCAGAGTTCGGGGAGCTGCACAATCCTGAGTTTACGATGCTCGAGTGGTATGACGTTGCAGCAGATTATCAAACAGGGATGCGGTTTCTAGAGCAACTCGCTTGTGACTTTTTCCGGGTTCCAAGTTGCGTGCGACTCAGTCATGCAGAAGCTTGGGCCCGGTCATTGGAGTCGGTAGCCGGGATTTCCTCGGTGCGGGCTTTAGAGTTGTGGGATGGTGAATTGGCCGGGTTACGAGCGCTGGTGATTGAGCAATGCGGGCTGACTGCGGGACAAGCTGGAGAGCTCGACCACGACGGACTTCTCAGCACGATTTGGGCAGAGATGGTTGAACCGCGATTGGGGTTGGATTCGCCCGTCATCATCTTTGATTGGCCGGCGATTCAGGCGGCTTTGGCGAAGACTCGCGAGCAAAATGGG
>JBJTQD010000645.1:0-400 GCA_046075445.1 Planctomycetota bacterium | reverse complement strand
GCTATTTGGACAAGCTGATCGACGAGTTGGCTAAAGGGAAAGCGATGGAAAAGATCCTGCGCTCGGCTGAAGAATCTTGAGCGAGCCGTGCTAGCAGTCGATTTCCAACTCAAATTGACAGCAGTAGTTCAGCGGGATAGCGTAATTGGTTCAGTGACCCGTTGAATTCTTAGTTTTTGTCGCTGTGTTGAAATTGCCGGTCGGTGTTGAGGAGTGCGCACCATGGGTTGGATGGAGTCGAATTGGAAGTCGATGACTGGGTTGATCGGTCGGCTGAATCCATTGCGCTGGGACCGAGCGTTTACGGAAGTCTTTGCTCTGGATGAGGAAGAGGCTGACGAGGGGCTGCTGCTGGAGACGCCGCTTTTTGGTGGCGATGGTCAGCTGTTCATGGAGTTGG
>JBJTQD010000644.1:0-838 GCA_046075445.1 Planctomycetota bacterium | reverse complement strand
AAACACAACTTTTCATCTTTATCTCTCCAATTAACTGGAATCAATTCGATTTAAATGTTTCGCCAGTGATTAAGCCTTGGGCGATTCGATAACGGTTGCCTCGACGATTTTCACATCTTGCAGCGGTCGGTCTTGGGCATTGCAATTGACCGAGCCGAGTTGCTTGACGACATCCAAACTGGCCGCGTCGGCAGTTTTGCCAAAAGCGGTGTACTGCCGATCGAGGTGGCCGTGTGTACCGAGGCAGATGAAGAACTGACTGCCGGCTGAGTTCGGGTTGCTGCTGCGAGCCATCGAGAGAACGCCAGCGACATGCGGGGTGGCGTTGAACTCTGCGTTGACGTTGTAGCCCGGTCCGCCAGTTCCGGTTCCGGTGGGACAACCGCCCTGAATCATGAAGCCGTCGATGATTCGGTGGAAAATCAAGCCATCGTAAAATCCGGTGCGAGCCAAACCGATCATGTTCTTGCAATGATTCGGGGCGACGTCGGGGAGCAGGTCCAGCTTAATCGTGCCCTTGCTGGTTTCGAGTTGGACTTGGTAGTTGTTTTTCTGGAAGTCGACATCGGCGACCGCAGCATCAACTTTCGCTTTGTTAGACACAAGATTTCCTTTTGAAAGGGAGGGAAATGAGTTCCGTATCGGCCACCGCGAGAAGACGGCCCGCGCCCGCGAGGCGGAGGGCGAAACGGTCAGCGAATTGTAAACTTTTTCAGCGGGGAACCATACGGGAGAGAAATGGGGGGGGAAGAAAGGGGGGCGGGCCTGGTAGCCTCGGCTTCGTTGGGCCCATCTCGTCCTCTTTGTCCGGCTCTTTCGTTTAGCCCGTAGCCGAAGC
>JBJTQD010000643.1:0-1607 GCA_046075445.1 Planctomycetota bacterium | reverse complement strand
GCGACGATCCGAATTAAGGATACGGGTGAAGGAATTCCCGCCGAGAGCTTGCCGCACTTATTCGAACCTTTCTACCGCGTCGACGCCGCTCGTTCGCGCGAGACAGGAGGTAGCGGTCTCGGTCTGGCGATCACGCGCCGCCTGGTCAACGCCCACGGAGGAGAGATTGCCGTCACCAGCGAAGTCGGCGCCGGAAGCTGCTTTGAAATTCGGCTGCCGATTTAATGTTCTCGCGCCAAAAGCTTCGCCGTCCGCGGAGAAAATCCCAGATTCGCCATTTGAAGCGGCGGCGCTCTCAACGCGGGACGAGTTGAAATTGCCCGTCGCTGTCGCTTCAAACTATTTCGGCCGAGCGGTTGGGAAAGTTTGACCCCGGGCGAATGCTGAGTCGAGAGGCGCGAAACCCGGAGACGCTACCGCAGGCAGCCGGATCAAAAGCAGCAGTTTGAGGAGTCGGCGGTGCATCGAGAATTTCAACGGCGGAAAAAGTGAGTGCAAGGGGCCGCGCTCGCAAATACAAACTCATCGCTGTCGCCAACTGATCAATCCGGTCGTATCAGCAGTTCCAGCCACAGAAAACCCGATTTAAGGGCTGGCGGAGACTTTAGCCCGATTAAAAAATTTCCACTGGCGCAGCGTCAGGTATTCTGTAACGGCGCAAGGACTCGCGTGTTTTGTTTGAAAGCGAGATTTCGTCTTCTGAGCCGCTAGTAGGTGATATTCTCCCAGTACCGCACAGAATGAAACGGAAATTCAACTGACAACGGAATCGACAGGATGCAGCTGAGGCGAACTGCTCAAGAAACAGAGCAATCTGAAATAGCTCGAACGACTCGGCGACTGGCCAGCCGACTCTCCGCGATTTTTCTCGCTGCGGCATTGCTGCTGAATGGCGGCTGCTCTATCTGCAAGTGCAAATCGATTTGGCTGGGGCGCGACCGCGTCCCCTGCTTTGCTCCGCCTCGGTCCAGCCTCTTTGCGGCGCTGCAGTCGGACCCGGCGGCGCTCACCCCTTGGGAACTGGCGACGGTCAAGTTCGACCGCGGCGAGAAGCTGGCACTTGCCAATTCCGCGGCTTGTGTTGATGAATACTACGACGCCGCCCGAATGGCTTGGCTCGCCGCCGGCGAGTCGGGCGAACTGGTCGCAATCGATTGCCCCGGTGGAAGCCCGGGGAGAGCGTTGCGACTCTATGAAGACAGCCTCCGTCGACTGGTCTGCGAGGGACATCGATTCGGGCGCTTCGATGGGCGAGTTGGGCTGCGGCTGATCCGCAATGGAAATGAATCAGTCATACCGGTTGAGTATGAAGGCTTTGCCTGGCAGCCGGAGGATTTCCAGCACTGGCGCTCGGTTGGTCTTTACCGGCAGACTTCGCTCTCGCATCAATATCGCCAAAGTGGCGTCGGCGTTTCGCTGGTCGCGGTTCGCAAAAATGACTCTCTGGCAAGCTGCGGCGAGCCTGATTTTCTTCCACCCGCTTCGGCAATCGGCGTCACTGCGGTGCTTGAGCTCGATGGCTCGCGGTTGAAGCTGCTTAATCCGCTCAACTGTGAGCGCGTCGATCTGGATGGAGCTGAGTTTCCTCTGGAGCGCGACTTGACCGC
>JBJTQD010000642.1:0-3226 GCA_046075445.1 Planctomycetota bacterium | reverse complement strand
CAGAGAAACCGACTCACTTAGAACCGCCTTCATTCTATTTGATTTGGCAGCGCGGCTCAACATTTGCCCGCAGCAACCAAACAGTCGTTTGCAGGGACCGCAGCGCAGCGACTGGCTTGCGCTCAGTTCAACTCGCGGATTCGCAAATTGCGAAATTGAATCGGAGAGCCTTCCGACTCCAGACAGATGAAGCCCGTTGCTGGCTGGCAATTGGTACCACCGCTGACTTCAACGCCGTTGACCCAGAGCCGCGCTTCGCCGTTGATGCAGCGAATGTAGTAATGATTCCACTCCCCGAAACCGCGGGTCAAATTCTTGCGGGGGAAACTGCGCTGCCCATTGGGCGCGACTGGAGCAAATGGCTTCATCGTCGATGCTTGCGTGGGAAACACATCGCCGTGACAAGTGAACCAATCGGCTGGCTTACCAGAGGACTTCTCGTAAGCTTCTTTGTAGCCGAGATCGAGGACTTGAAACTCAATCCCTTGGGGCAATTGTCCGCGCTGCAGCTTGCTGACGGACTCTTCTGGAACCCAAGCAAAGATCCCGGAATTGCCCGCGTTCCGCTCATGCTTCCACTCCGCCACCAGCTCAAAGTTGGTGTACTGCTTTTTGGACCGCAATACGCCCACTGGTTCGCCAGTGCAAATCAACGTGCCGTTGTCCCAGCGCCAAGTTTCGGGATCGCAATTCGCAGCAACGAAGTCTTCCGCAGTCAACGCGCGCCAGCCCTCTTCGGTTCCCTTGATCGAAGCTGTGGGCGATTCGGACTGCCCCGCAGCGGCCGAAACCAAACCGAGCACGAGCCCTACCCCGATCATCAACGTCGCAATTCTCATCGCTGCTCTCCGGCAATCCTGTTTTGATCATGACCGCTGAATTGCGATCGTCGTCAAACAGTTTAACCGAATCATCGAGCGGGTGGGTAATTCAGCGACGCTCGCTTAACCAGAGATCGCAATTGAACCGCAGGACTCCGTCCGCAGTCGCCCCCGCCTCACCAAGGCTGCTGTTTTCGCTCGCGAATCTCTTTACTCAGCTGTTCAAGCTTTTTCCGCTCGCGGCGTGTCAGGCTGGCTTCTCCCTGCCGACTGATCTTCTCGAGGATTACGTCGACCTGTTCCTTCAGCGACTGATAATCATCGCGCGGGCGGTGGACCTTCAGCCGTGAACGCCGCTGAAACCAACCGGACCAATCAAAGCGTTCGAAGTTCCAGCCGTAGTAAAAATAGAGTGCGGCAAAAGCAGCGCCGGCCAAGTGCGCTTCGCCGGCGATCGTGCTCTCGCTGGAAATCGAATACCCGATATCCGATATCACCGCGATCACACCAACCAGCCAAGCAGGAATCGGAAACAAAAAATTCACCTGCAGTTTTTCATGCGGATAAAGCAGGACGAACAGGATCAGAACTGCCGTCACTCCACCGCTGGCTCCGCGTGCGAGCGCCGGTTCAGTTCTGGCCAATTGGCAAAGCGACCAAATCAAGCTCGAGAACACGATTGCGGCAAGATAGAAGCGCAGGAACTCACGGCTGCCGTATCGCTGCTCAAGCGGTCGCCCCAGAAAAAACAGAGTCAACATATTGCCTAAGATGTGGGCGATACCGACTTTCGACTGCAACGGTGCGTGAACAAATCCCGCAGTCAGCAACTGATAAATTTTCCAAGGCTCCCTCCACCATTCGGAACTCAGGGAAAGCGAGTCGCCCAGCCAATTGCCACCTTTGCTGGTCGCTGTAAATAGGTCGAGCAGCCAGACAGCGACGTTGATGATGATCAGCTTGGTGACCATCGAGTACTGGCTGAACTTCAGCGGCTGCCGCTCGCCCCAAGAAGTTTCATTGAAATAAGGGCGATCCTGATATCCCATCGTTTGCAGCGCCTGAAGTCTTTTTTCCTGAACAGCCCACCCAACACTTTACCGCCTCAGCCCGCTTACAGCCTGATTGAAAGGTCGACCGAAATCACAGCGGGACTTTCACCGCTCCTATCTTAGGGGGTCGTCGCGGTCGGTCAAAGCGTACCGACTGCGGGCAGGCAAATCGAGAAAGGCCTTAGTTGTCAACGAATCGCATCACCGGAAGTTCGCTGTCCGCCTGAAACAAAAAAACCCGCTGGCCAGCAGCGGGTTTTCAGAAGTTGTTTGATTCGGCTGTAGTTTCGCGGGACAGCTTATCGTCCAGCGACTCGGCCGGGTTGGTTTGGCAACTGAAGAGAAGCTCCAACCTTCTGCTTCATCGCATCCAGTTCTTTCCGCAGTGTCTCCAGTTGATTCTTCAGCGTCTCGACTTGGGAATTCCGTTCCTGCAGCAACTTTGAAATCAGTTCCGCATCGGACTTGAGGTTATCGCGGTCCTGCTGCAACATCGAAATCACTTCGTCGCGGCTCTGCTCCTGAGTTTGAGTTGCGTCGAGTGCTTTCTGTGTCTTGTCATTCTCAATCTTGATTTCGTCGGTCCGCTTGGCAAAGTCCACAGCCTCACGGCGATAAGCCTCTAGTTGCCGGGGAAAGTCCGCCAGCTTTCGCTTGTAGATTCGCGAGATTTCCGTGACGGGCTCTTCCTGAGCGAAAGGAGGAACCTGAGTTTGATCGGCTCGCTGATAACCGTCGGCAGTCAACTTGTCGATCAACACAACGTCACCCTTTTGGAAGGTGACTTCTTTGCCGTAGTGCAGAGATTGACTGTTGGCTTGTCCGCTGGGCGAAAAGTCGCCGGTCAGGTCGGGAGTGCCCGTGGCGTCAACGACGTAACTTCGTTTTGACTTGTCTTCAAAGCGGTAGAGCACGAACTCTTCCTCTGGCGATGGCTCAAAGCGATTCGACTTGCGAGTCGCTTGATTCTCGCGGATGTACGTTTCAATGTCACCTTTCGTCATTCCGTCGAACAAGACTTTGTCGATCAGTTCTTCGTATTCCTTGCTATCCGGATTCAGCCCAAACAGCGAGGCGGGGAAGACATCGTTAACGAGCTTTGCCCGGAAATCATTCAACGTTGCGAGCTCAGCCTGAGTGATTCCGTTGGCCTCGCGAAAGGCGCTGTCGCGGTCAATTGGCATCTTCTCAAACAACGTCCAGCTGGCTGGACGGGAAACGGCTTCCTGCGAAACCACGAATTCAGGGGCAAGCGTCAGCGTGTCAGGAGTTTCCTCTTTCACACGGAACGTGCCGAGAAACGTATCAGGGTAAGGAGGCAAGCCATCAGCTTGTGCATCCGAGAAAACATAC
>JBJTQD010000641.1:0-4381 GCA_046075445.1 Planctomycetota bacterium | reverse complement strand
GCGGCACTCAGGGAGAACCTCCCGCAACTTGGCGATCCCCTCGTCGCTGACCTGGGACTGCCAAACGTAGACTCGGCGCAACTGTTTGAGATTCGCCAGCTTCATCAGCCCACTGTCGGTTACCTTCGTGCCGTAAAGGTTCAGGTAGGTGAGCTTCTCCAACTGAGCCAAATGGGTCAGCCCCTCGTCGCCAATTCCAGTCTTCTCCAAATGAAGCCGCTCGAGGTCTTTCAGCTTGCCGACGGCTTTTAATCCTTCATCCGTAATCTTGGTCTCGGCAAGATTCAACCAAATCAAATTGGGTACCGACTCCAAGCCGCCCAGTGATGCATCATTCACTTCGCTCGGAGCGAGCTGGAAATTGACCTCCATTGCCGGCTCGGCAGAGGATATTTGCTGGACTCGAGCTCCGGCCTGCCGCAACTTTTGGAGCACCTCTGCAGGGGCGACAGCAGCTGGTTCCTGCCCCACGGCAAACCCGCACAGCCCCGCGTTAAGTGCCAAGGTCAAAATCAAGACCAGCTTTGAGCCGATCGCAAAGGGAACCACCCGAGAACGATTCAGAAACACTTTCAAGCTCCTCAAGTAGGTTGGACAAGGTGTTGGACCGGCTGCTCTGGCCTCTTTCCCAGCAGAGTCTTGGCGCCAGACGGTCAACTAGGCCGCTGGCTCCGGGACGTCCCCAAAGGGATTGGCTCGACGACCCGGCATCCATTGGCACAAACCAATTCCGACGAAATAAAGGAACGTTAGCGGAAAAGCCATCAGGAGCATGCTGATCGGGTCCGCAGGCGTTAGCACCATGGCCACAACGAAGATGATCATGATCGCAATTCGCCACTTGGAGAGGTATGTGCTCACCGTGATCACACCCAATCGGTTCAGCAGCAACATGACCAGCGGTAATTGGAACGCGACTCCGAAGCCAAGGGGCAAAAACATGAAGAAGCCAAGCCAGTCATTCATGCGAGTCTCGGGGGAAATCCCCAGCCTCGCATTGAAGGAGAACAAGAACTGCAGGACCGGGTCGAAAACGAAGAAGTAGGCGAGGAGAATTCCCGCGAAAAACAGCCCCAGACTGATCGGCAGGTACATGTAAACCTGATTCTTTTCGTGGGGATACAAACCAGCCGCGACGAATGACCAGAGCTGAAAGAAAACATAAGGACTTGAGAGGACAATTCCGGAAATGATCCCCGCCTTCATCCAAATCATGAAGGGTTCCAAAACCGAGAGTGCCTGCGGTTTGGTATCAATCTGGCGCCATGTCTGCAGCGGGACCAGTTCAGCCTTCAGTGGCTGCAGTTCGTTTGGAAAGACGAAGGCGAGCAAAGCCCGATTGAGTCGGCGATTCGCGTCCTCATCAAATTTACTCTCGAGAGCCGTTCGCATCTGTCGCAACGGATTTTCATCGGTGGTGCCTAGAAGCAACTTCGATGCGGTGGAGGGTGGAGCAAACACATCCGCAAACGCAGGCGACTGACTCAACTCCCGGCGAGATAAGAGCCGATTGAATACCCCTGCCAACTTGTCCATCTCAGATTCATCGAGCTGCTCCTTGGCCGAAAAGTCTCGGACCAATGCTTGCTCTTCTGGGGAAAACAGCGCCCAAATCGCGGCCAGCTTATCTGTCGGATTTTTGTCGACAGTTTCGGCGGTAGCCAACTTTTGACAGACGATGATGGCTTTCTCGGGACGAAAGTTATTCGGCAGAAAGCGGTAGGCACTGACTTCGACGCCACGCAGGAAATCGGGCTGCACCTGACGAAGGGCGGCGACGAGTTGCCCTGGGTCAACGTAAACGGTCTCCGGGCTTTGCCGCTCTTCTTCCAGCCACGGAGCCAAGTCCGGGGACAGCCAGCCGCTGGTTCCCTTAAGCCGTTGCGTGTCCTGTTCCTGCTGGAAGCGAGCCAGCGCCTTCTCCAGCGGAGCCTTGAGAATCGCAACGACTTGATCCGAAAACATCAGACCAATGATGGTGCCAAGCGAGATTCCCAAAAGTGATTTGACGAGCACCTTGCGCAGCTCGTCGAGATGTTCACCAAACGACATCCGTGAACTCTCAAAAAGATCGGCGGAAGTCGTGCGGCTGGACATCAGAACCGTGGGGAAAAGACCGTGAAAAAAACGACTGCCGAGGGCGGAAAAAAACGCGCAGCTCGGTCGAATATTGGTTGAGAAAAAGCAAATTGCCAGTTTCTGCTCAGGTCGATACTATCACGCCGCAGCGGCCAATGGCAAGAACCACTGAGGTTACTCGGTGTATCTCTCCTCAGTGACTGGTCAAACCGCGAATTCGGTCCGACAATATCCACTTCAATGCCTCGTTCTCACCTAAACAACAGCTCGGCAATGATTCAACCTTACCCGCTCAGGTTTGCTCCCTTGTTTCGCGATTACGTTTGGGGCGGAAGCCGTTTGCAAGCCGAATTGGGCAAAGCAACTGGGCCGGGTATTTGGGCGGAGAGTTGGGAAGTCGTCGACCATGTCAACGGTCAAAGCGTTGTCGCCTCAGGAGCCGCCGCGGGCCAATCGCTCGGGCAACTGGTGCAACTCTGGAAAGACCAACTGGTCGGACGTGATGTTTGGCAACGCGTGCAAAGCGAAGCGATGCCCGCGCAATTGCGAGGACGATTCCCGCTGTTGTTCAAATTTCTCGATGCGGCCCAAAACCTCTCGGTTCAAGTTCACCCAGATGACACTGCCGGCGCGCGGCAAACTCCTCCCGATCTGGGCAAGACCGAAGCTTGGTACATTCTCGCTGCAGCACCCGGCTCCCAAATTTACGCTGGCCTGAAACCGGGCGTGACGCGTGAGGACTTTACCGCCGCCTGTCGTCAGAACCAAGCCGTTTCACTGCTGCACTCTTTTCCCGCCGCTGCCGGGCAATGCGTCTTCATTCCGGCCGGAACCATCCATGCCATTGGTGCAGGATTGCTGGTGGCCGAGATTCAGCAAGCGAGCGACACGACTTACCGCATCGACGATTGGGGCCGGATGGGAAATGATGGCAAGCCTCGACCACTACATTTACAGCAGGCACTTGAGGTCAGCGATTTCGTCTCTGGTCCGGTTGACCCAATCATCGCTTCGGCAGAGCTGGGAAATTCAACGCTGGTGCGCTGTCCCTATTTTGAGCTGAACCGGATCTCATCGCGGGAGCCTTTTGAGCTGGGAGGTGATGGCCGCTTTCATCTGTTGGCGGTCATTGGCGGCGCGGCGGAAATTTCTGGGAGCCCGGGTAAACTGGATAAAGGCGCGACAGTACTACTACCGGCCGCACTGGGGCCAACGCGGATCGAGCCATCCGCACAAGTCGAACTGCTCGAAATTCACGTGCCTTGAGCCATTTGCCTCGAGAAGTAACTCGCTAGCAGCCCCGGGCAACCGCTGGGCTTGCGACCAGCCGAGTGATTTCGCTACAGTCCCCGCGTTAACACACGGCTTGAGAATGGTTTAGACGGCGGTAGAGGCAATGCAGCGAAAGAGCGACCAATCGATCCGCCAAGTCATTTGCGCTTGTGTGGCAATCGTCTTAGCGTTTGGTCAAAGCGGTTGTTATCTACGCCCCAATCTGGGGCCGCCGGGAACGATCGGTGCGCAGCGGAGCCGAGCCGTCCTCTTCGACCCTTATCCCAATAACGATCTGGGGCCGCCCGTAGTCAGTGGCCGGCCGCTGGGATTTGAGCGCCCGCTCTCTGAGCCGGAACAAAATCAGTACTACCCCCAGTCTTCTCAGGGTGGCAAAGTCCAACCCTACTACGGTTTCTAAGCAGACCACAGTTTCGAGACGGGGAACGCGGGGTTCTCAGCGTACTTAGCTGCGTACGCCGGTGTCATCGGCGAGTTCGTAAGCTCGGCCATCGAAGTCACCTGAGCAGCCGCTGCGGGACGAGGCCAAGTCGAGTTGGTAGAGTCGTTCGCCAGCCGCGGTCGGATACTTCCCCGAGATACAGGCTTGGCAGAGGTCACTTGCGGCGAACCCAATCGATCGGGCGATTGCGTCGACAGGCAGATAACGAAGCGAATCGGCTTGCAACTCACTCGCCATACGACGTTGAATTTCAGGAGTGAGCTCGATCGAATCTCCCAAGAATTTCGGAGCGAACAACTGCTGAACCGATGACATGTCGATCCCATAGAAACAGGGAGCGATGATCGGCGGACAAGCGACACGCACGTGTATCTCTTTCGCGCCGCCTTCGACTCGAATTCGTTCCAGCAAAGCTTTCATCGTCGTAGATCGAACGATCGAGTCCTCGACGAGAATCACCTTTTTGCCTTCGAGAATTTCTCGGAGCGGCGTGTACTTTGCGCGAGCCTTTTCTGCCCGCGTGACTTGAGACGATTCAATAAACGTGCGGCCGCTGTAGCGATTGCG
>JBJTQD010000640.1:0-5032 GCA_046075445.1 Planctomycetota bacterium | reverse complement strand
CTCGGCAACGAATCCAGCGCGACCTCGATAGGATGGAATCGCGTGGCTCGGATTACTTCAGCCGCGTGCGTGAAGGATTCTTGCACGAAGCTAAGCGCTGGCCGCGCGGTGTTTCAGTGGTCGATGCGAATCGGCCTGCAGAAGAGATCGAACTAGAGATCCGCAGCTTGCTGAAGAAACTCTTACCAGCGGAGCAGACATGAGCTGGGACGAGATCCGCGGACACCAACGACAAGTCGAACATTTTCGTCGAGCGGCCGCTCGCGGACGGCTCGCTTCGACCTTTCTCTTCGTCGGGCCCGAAGGAATTGGCAAGCGGCTCTTCGCGCGGCAATTGGCTCGCGCGCTATACTGCCAGCGATACAGCGAAGCTGACCTGCAGTCTTGTGACACGTGCCCGTCCTGTCTCCAAGTAACAGCCTCCAGCCACCCCGACCTGCTACAAGTCCGAAAACCGGACAACAAAAACAGCTTGCCGATCGGGATGTTCATTGGCGACGACGATTACGGGCCGGGGCTATGCCACGACATCGCCCTTAAGCCAGCCGCAGGTGGTCGCCGAATTGCGATCATCGATGACGCGGATTTTTTCAAGGCCGAGGCGGCGAATTCGCTGCTGAAAACGCTTGAGGAACCACCGCCGCGGTCGATCCTGATCCTACTGGGCACCTCAGAGCAGCAACAATTGCCGACGATTCTCTCGCGCTGCCAAATCATTCGCTTCTCGCCGCTGAGCCACGCTGACCTCGATTCGATTCTCCGCCAGATGCCGCTGGAAGAGGGCACACCTCTTGAGCAACTGGTGCCGGTGGCCGGCGGCAGTGTCCAGCGAGCGCTGCTGCTCCACAATCCCGACGCGTACGCTTTTCGCAGTCGCCTGATTGAACAGCTGGCATCCCTGGTTCCCGGCAAGGACGATTTCCTGCAGGCGCTCTTGAGCTTTACTGGCGACAAAGAAGTCGAAGGCGCGCTCAAGCGAGCTCGGCTCCATTTCATCGCCGACCTCGCAACCGAATTCTATGGCCTGCTGGCTCAGCAACTCAGCGGCCTGGAGCCGGCCACCGATGACCCCGTACTGCGCGCGGCGCTCTCCGATGTAGCTTCCCGCTGGTCAACGCCCGTCGCTCAACTCTCCGAATTGATCGAGCGCACTCATACGATGAGCACGCAGATCGGAATGAATGTCCAAGCAGTCAACATGCTCGGTCCTTGGCTAACGGACTTGACCAACCTCGGACAGGGCAAGCACCTGCTGCCACAGACGTTTTAACTACTCGAGGAAACCGAGCGCATAGCTCTATCGCCAGACTAACGCTCGTCGCGAGTCGTTTTAGATCTCTTCGACGCTGACCGTTGTCTTTACTTTGTTGCGATCAATCAGCGCTGGCCAGTAAGAAATGATGTCGGTCGCTTTCGGTCGGCCGCCGGCAAAGCCAGTCACGCCGGGAGGGCCGCTTGTGACCAGCGGGACGATTTCCATTCCCAAGCGATCGAGCTTGTTGCGGTCCATTCCGCGAGCACCGATTCGCAAGATCACTTCAGCGGGCTCGGCGGGAGAAGCCATGATCCCGGCATGGCAAACATTCGTCCCGACAATTTCCACAAACCGCTCTTCGGGGGCAAACTTGAGCCCGTCTAGCGCCAGCCGATCGAACACGATGTCCGCGCAGAGCCGCGCCTTGTCGACTGCTTCCGGACCAGCGATCGTCAACTGGCCGATGATCTTGTAGCCTTCGTGGAATGAGCAGGAAACTTTCAGAGTCGGAGTCGGCGGGGCACCTTTGATGCCGCTGACGCGAACGCGATTCGGGCCTTCCTGTTCCAGTCGGATTGAGGTGAAGTCCGCCACGCAGTCAGGTGTGATGTACCGCTTCGGGTCACCCATCTCGTAGACGAGTTGCGAGGTCACCGTCTCAACGGTCACCAAGCCGCCCGTGCCTTCGTGTTTGGTGACGACGAAAGTCCCATCGGGATAGGCCTCGACAATTGGATAGCCAACCCGGGCCATATCGGGAACTTTCCGCCAGTGAGTGTAGTTCCCGCCGGTGCACTGCGCTCCGCACTCGACGATGTGGCCTGCGATCGTAGCCGCAGCCAGCAAGTCGTAGTTCTTCGGATCCCAGTCGAACTCATACATCATCGGCGCGACAACGACGGACGGGTCTGTCGCGCGGCCGGTAACAACGATGTCTGCCCCTTGTCGGAGGGCTTCGACGATTGGCTCGGCACCAATGTAGACGTTAGCACTCTTTACTTTGGGAAGCAGGGGAGCGAGCGGTTCGCCGGAATCCATGTTCTTAAAGACTTCTCCACCGGCGATCAGCCCGGGGAGGTCGGCCAGAATGTCATCGCCTTCAACGATAGCGACCTTCAGTCCCTTAATTCCATGCTTGCGAATGACTTCGGCGAGTGCCCGGCGGCAGGCTTGAGGATTTACACCGCCGGCGTTGGCGACAATCTTGATTTTCTTTTGGCAACACTGGGGAAGGACTCGGTCGACCATCTCGACGAAGTCCGTCGCGTAACCAGCGTTGGGATCGCGACTCTTGAGCTTTTGCATGATGCTCATCGTCACTTCGGCGAGGTAATCGAGCGTGAGGTAATCGAGCGGCCCCTCGTTCACCAGCCGAATTGGCCCCAGAATACTGTCGCCCCAGAACCCTTGGCCATTCGCAATCAGCACCTTGTCGCGCTTCATCTTCAGTCGCTCACCTGAGTAGGAAAACGGTTGATATCCTCTCGCTCTGTTTATATCGGATAGCGGCGATTTCGGTCAGCGGGTGTCAGCTCGGGAAAAGCCTTAGCGAGAGCAAATAAAGCTTCCTCCGTGGTTTGCCTCGGTTACCCCAAGGCGAAAACCGAGGCCGCCCTTTTACCGTGATATTTATTGAGGGATTTCGGTTGGGACGGTGAAAAACCACCTGTTCCGAACTCCCGCTCCACGACTTTCCCAAGTCCCGATATTATGGCGAAGTCGCGAGCAAGCCGAAACGCGACCGCGGTTTGAGATTGCTCGAATTGTCGGCACCGCCCAGCGGAAGAACCGCCGCGGCAGCAACTTACCTTGAAATAATCAATTCAATATGGGCCAGTACACGAAACTGACGATCGAAAACGGAGTCGCCCGACTGCTGCTCGACCGGGCCGATAAACGCAACGCGCTCAAACGCGAAACGCTGGGAGAGATCACAGCAGCGGTCGCGGCGGTCGAGGGCGACGCGAGCGTCCGCGTGTTCATCCTTGAAGCAGCCGGTGCTGCGTTCTGCGCGGGGATGGACCTGGGTGAGATGCAGTCCCGAGCTGAATCGGCAAACGGCCGCAGCGAGTGGGTTCGCGACTCTCAGGTTTACCGCGAAGCTCTCCAAGCAATTTTCAATCTGCCGGTACCAACCGTCGCCGCCGTCAGCGGAGCTGCAGTGGCCGGCGGCGTTGGGGTAGTGCTTGCCTGTGACCTCGTTGTGGCGAGCCGCAGCGCATTTTTCTTCCTCCCCGAACCGATGCGCGGGATCACTGCTGCGATGGTCACGCCGCTACTGGTCCATCGAGTCGGCCCCGGACCAGCCGGACAGCTGCTTCTTAGCGGCGAGCGATGGACTGCCGAAACAGCTTACGCGCGGGGACTCTGCCTCGATGTGGTCGAGGACAGCCAACTCGCCACGCGGATAGAAGCTTTGATCAAGGCCATCTTCGCCGGCTCGCGAGAGGCACTGGCGATCACCAAGCGGCATCTGGTGAACATGAGCGGCGTTTCGATGGACGAAGTGCTTGAGCAGTCAATGCAAATCTCGGCGGCAGCTCGGGAAACGGGCGACGCTCGCGAAGGCCTGGCTGCATTCCTCGAGAAACGCAAACCCAACTGGCAACCTGAGAATTAGAGCGGCTCACTGCTGGCTGAATCCGGCCGAGAATCTGACACCAGATTCGCCGAATAAAGTTAAGACACTGGCAAATAAAAACAAACGAATCAAAAGCAAACACTGGAACATCCGATGAAATCAATCGACCTCAGCGGCAAGACCGCGATCATTACTGGCGGTGGACAAGGTATCGGCCGAGCGATTGTCTCTGCTCTGCACGCTGCCGGGGCCAACGTCGTGATTAATTACTTTGCGGATGCAGCTGGAAAGAACCAGCAACTTGCCGAGGAGTTCGCTCGTTCGCTGGGCAATCGAGCGATGGCAGCGGTTGCCGATGTGCGCCGGCCTGAAGAATTGCAAGCGATGGTCGACGGCGCGGTTGCGAAATTCGGCAGCGTTGACTTTTTGGTAAACAACGCGGGAATCCTGCGCGACAAGAGTTTCCGCAAAATGACTGCTGGCGATTGGCAGGATGTGATCGACACGAACTTGACCGGCGTGTTCAATGCTTGCCAAGCCGCAGCCGAAAAGCTCCGCGACGGAGGCGCGATCGTCAATGTCGCTTCGCTCTCAGCCGCGATGGGCTTTTTTGGTCAAGCCAACTACGCGTCTGCAAAGGCCGGCGTCGTAACACTGACCAAAGTGCTAAGCAAAGAGTTGGCTCGCCGCAACATTCGCGTCAACGCAGTAGCTCCCGGCGTGATCAACACGGAAATGGGCCAATCGATTCCCGAAGAGAATCGCAAAGTGATGCTGACCAACATTCCGCTCGGTCGCTTTGGCGAACCGGAAGAGATCGCCAACGTTGTGCTTTTTCTCTGCAGCGATCTCGCTTCTTACGTGACCGGGCAAACCGTCCACATCAACGGTGGCTGGTACGCGTAAGTTTCTTCCGAGTTATCAAGCGGCCACCATCTAAGTTCAACCGGCCACCACCCGACCTCGCTTGATGGTTCCGAATCGGGACCTGGCAGGAAGACACGGAGGAGGGGAAAAAACAAATCATCAGGGTTCGGACGTATTGCGCCTTTTCATCACGGAAGGATAAGTCCTGCAAGAAATCTTCTTGACCCCGGCGGGGTCACAGATATTGGCCGGGGGTTGAGGAGCGTCAGCGACGATACCCCCGGTTCCAGACGCGAAAGGATTTCGCATCCCGGAGGGATGCCAGACGA